>CAKTWY010000004.1 GCA_934630445.1 uncultured Eubacteriales bacterium | reverse complement strand
CCCATTGAATAAATATAAAAAACTCGCGGCAAATACAATGATCTTTGCGATCGGAACGTTTAGTTCAAAACTTCTTGTTTTTTTCCTGATGCCGTTTTATACGCGCATCCTGTCGAGCAGCGAATACGGAACGGTCGATATTATCGTGCAGACGGCGAATCTGTTGATACCGATTGCATCGCTGGGGATCAACAACGCGGTGATCCGGTTTGCACTTGAAAAAAAGAGCAACAAAAGCGAAGTATTTTCCATTGGGTTGTTTGCGATTTTAGGCGGCTTTGCGCTGACAGGGGTGCTGAGTGTATTTCTCGAGCGGGTCGAACTGCTCAAGGGGTATACATGGCTGATCCTGCTTTTTGTCATCTGTTCAAACTTAAACACCCTGTGTATTTATTTCATCCGTTCGATCGGTTACTCGCGGCTGTATGCATTGGACGGTATTTTGCGCACCATCCTGATGATCCTGCTGAATATCCTGTTTCTGGCGGTTTTCAAGCTGGGCGTGACGGGGTACGTGCTCGCTTCCGTTTTGTCCGACGCCATTTCTGTGGTGTTTTTATTTTTCTTTATGCGGCTTGACCGCTACGTCAGCCTTCGTGCGATATCAAAAATATGTGCCAAAGATATGCTGCTCTATTCGCTGCCGCTGATCCCTACGACGGTCTGCAACTGGGTGGTGTCGCTTTCCGACCGGTATGTGATCACCTATGTGCTGGGAACGGCGGAAAACGGACTCTATGCGGTCGCAAATAAGATTCCGACTGTCATGGTTATCATTGCAGGGATCTTCAGCGACGCCTGGCAGATATCTGCCGTCAAGGAAGAAGGCGGGGGAGACCTGGCCCGCTTTTATTCAAAGGTGTTTCATGCCTATCAGGCGGTTGCTTTCACCGCTTCATCGTATCTGATTATTACAGCCAAGCTGACGACCACGCTGCTCGCTGCGCCGTCATACTATGTTTCGTGGCGCTATATCCCATTTCTTGTGGTCGCGACGACAATATCCTGCTTCTCTTCGTTCCTTGGAAGCGTGTATATGGTGTACAAAAAAAGCGGCTATACGCTCTGGACCATGGTTGCGGGTGCACTGGCAAATATTGCACTGAATTTGCTTTGGATTCCGAAGTACGGCGTGCAGGGCGCAATCGCCGCGACACTTGCAGCATATGTGTTGATGTTTTTCGTCCGCGCTGTGACATCCAGGCGCTTTATCCGCATCCGCTATCGGATGGGCCCGCTTGTGCTGAACACGCTGATCGTGACGGCGCAGAGTTTTATTATGATTTTTGAAGTGCCGTATTGGCTGCCCATCGAGATCGGCCTGACGCTTTTGATTACGCTTGTTAATCTTCCGAGCCTGTTTGGCATGGCGAGAAAGGTCCTCAGAAGAGGATAAAAAGACGGGTTTTACCGATTTTTGTGTTTGTTATATAAGACAAAAGCAGCCGCTCCTGTTGGGAGCGGCTGCTTTTCATCTGTACGGCGGTTAAATTTGCGCCCGGGCGTCCTCTGCAAGGGCGGCTTCGCGCGCTTGCTCAAGCATCATGTCCTTGACCTTCATCAGGCGGCTTAAATTGCCGCGCTCGTTTTCATCAAGCTTCATGGTGATATAACGGATGGTCTCCTCAAGCTGGGGGATCATGAAGTGCTCAAGGGCATTGACGCGGCGGCGTGTTTTTTCAATTTCAGCGGCCATCAGCTGCACGGATTTTTCGATCTGCGCAAGGCGCAGCATATCGTCGAGCACCGAAGAGAGGAAGGCCAGCGCGTCGTCCAGTTCACCCGACGTGAGCGCAAGACCGTATGGGTAGATGTCGCCTGTGTTGTCGCTTGCTTTATGAAACGTATATTCCGGCACATTGACAGACATGATGTTCCGCAGCGAGACGTCGAGGGAGACACTTTGTTTGGGATATAGCAGTGCCTGCTCCATTCCTTCCGGAGACATCTCGGCCGAAGCTACGGCGAAGCTTTGATGTGCCTGCATCAGGCGCTCTTCCACACGCAGGCGGAGCGCCTCGTTCTGGCGCACTGTTTCGAGAAACTGCTTCATCAGTTCATCGCGCTTGTCTTTGAGCAGCTTGTGGCCGCGGCGGGCGGTATTCAGGCGTTTTTTGAGCCGTGTCAGCTCCATGCGGGTAGGGTTTACGTTGAGCCGTGCCAAAAGAACACCTCCCTTACTTTTCGGGCCAGTATTTCTCGATAAATTCCGGACGGATTCGCTTCAGCTCCGTCTGCGGCAGGATAGAGAGCAGCTTCCAGCCCAGATCCAGCGTTTCCTCGATAGTGCGGTTCACGTCATAACCCTGGGAAACGTATTGCCGTTCGAATTCGTCGGCAAATTTTGCGTAAAGCTTGTCGATATTCGTGAGCGCCGCCTCGCCGAGAATCGTCATCAGCTCTTTGGCGTCCTTTCCGCGCGCATACGCGGAGAAGAGCTGATTCATCGTCTCGGCATGATCTTCGCGCGTTTTGCCGCGGCCGATGCCCTTATCCTTCAGACGCGACAGGGAGGGGAGCACATCGATCGGCGGGCGCAGGCCCTTGCGGTACAGCTCACGCGAAAGGATGATCTGTCCCTCGGTGATGTATCCGGTGAGGTCGGGGATCGGATGCGTTTTATCATCCTCCGGCATCGTCAGGATCGGGATCATAGTGATGGAGCCTTCCGCTTCCAGGCGCCGGCCCGCACGTTCATACATCGTTGCAAGGTCAGTGTAGAGATAGCCCGGATATCCGCGCCGGCCCGGAACCTCCTTACGCGCGGCGGAAACCTCGCGCAGCGCCTCGGCATAGTTGGTGATATCCGTTATGATGACGAGCACATGCATCCCGCATTCGAAGGCGAGGTACTCCGCCGCCGTGAGCGCCATACGCGGTGTGGCGATACGCTCGATGGCAGGGTCGTTGGCAAGGTTCAGGAAAAGAACTGTGCGGTCGATCGCGCCTGTGCGCGTAAAGTCGCTGATAAAGAAATCGGCCTCTTCAAACGTGATGCCGACCGCCGCAAACACAACGGCGAATTTTGCATCCGTACCAAGCACTTTTGCCTGACGGGCAATCTGGGCGGCAAGCTGTGCGTGCGGCATGCCCGAACCGGAAAAGATCGGGAGCTTTTGCCCGCGCACAAGGGTGTTCAGCCCGTCGATGGCGGAGACACCTGTCTGAATAAACTCGGACGGATAGTCGCGCGCCGCGGGATTCATGGCCAGGCCGTTGATGTCCAGACGCTTTTCAGCGAGGATCTCCGGGCCGCCGTCAATGGGATTTCCCAGTCCGTCGAACACGCGGCCAAGCATATCGGCTGAGACACCGAGCTCGATTCCGTGTCCGAGGAAGCGGACCTTTGACTGGGCAAGGTTGATGCCGGCGGAGCTTTCAAAAAGCTGGACGAGAGCATTGGTGCCGTTGACTTCGAGCACACGGCAGCGGCGTGTTTCGCCGTTTTGCAGCTCGATCTCGCCGAGCTCGTAGTAGGTAGCGCCCTTTACATCGCGCACAAGCATCAGAGGACCGGCAACCTCCTGTATCGTACGGTATTCTTTGATCATCGGTCACTGCCTCCTTTGGCGATCAGCGCGTCGATCTGCGCCTTCATATCGCTTTCAATCTGATTGTATACGGCCGCATATTCTTCCGGCAGGGCATGCTTTGCACGGCCGATCCGGGTGGCCGCTTCGACGCCGAGAATATCGTCCAGTGCGACGCCGGCCGCGACGGCGCGGCGTCCAAGCGCATCGTAATTTAAGATCACATGCAGGAGCTTGAATTGCTTGTCAAAGGACGTGTAGGCGTCCGTGTCGGTAAATGCGTTCTGCTGCAGAAAATCTTCCCGCAGCATGCGGGCGACTTCCATCGTCAGGCGGTCGTCTGATGAGAGCGCATCGATGCCGACGAGCTGCACGATCTCGTTCAGTTCATTTTCCTGATGCAGGATGTTCATCGCCTGGCCGCGCTGCGCCATAAAATCGGGATTGACGTGCTCGTTGAACCACGGACCTAGCCTGTCTTCATAGAGCGAATAGCTTGTCAGCCAGTTGATCGCGGGGAAGTGGCGGCGATAGGCGAGTGAACTGTCCAGTCCCCAGAAGACCTTGACGATGCGCAGCGTGGCCTGTGATACAGGTTCGGAAATATCACCGCCCGGAGGGGAGACAGCGCCGATGGCCGACAGCGAGGCGATGCGCTTCTCTGCGCCCAGGCATTCGACGCGGCCCGCACGCTCGTAAAACTGCGCCAGGCGCGAGGTCAGGTACGCGGGGTATCCCTCTTCGCCGGGCATCTCTTCAAGACGACCGGACATTTCACGAAGCGCCTCCGCCCAGCGGGAGGTAGAGTCGGCGATGACGGCGACCTCGTACCCCATATCGCGGAAATATTCTGCAATAGTGATGCCGGTATAAACAGACGCCTCACGCGCCGCAACGGGCATATCGGATGTGTTGGCGATCAGCACCGTGCGTTTCATCAGGCTTTCGCCCGTTTTCGGGTCTTTCAGCTCGGGGAATTCGCGAAGAACGTCGGTCATCTCGTTGCCGCGTTCGCCGCAGCCGATATAAATGACGATATCGACGTCGGACCATTTCGCCAACTGGTGCTGAACAACGGTTTTGCCGGAGCCAAAGGGGCCGGGCACCGCGGCTGTACCTCCCTTGGCGATGGGGAACATCGTGTCGATGATCCGCTGGCCCGTCATCATGGGAACGTCCGGCGAAAGCTTTTTCGCATATGGCCGGCCGACGCGCACAGGCCAGCGCTGCATGAGCGAGAGCGTGTGCTCGCGTCCGTCGTCACCGGAAATGACGGCAACCGTATCTTCCACGGTGTATTCTCCGCTTGCAACGGACTTCACCGTTCCGGAAACGCCGTTCGGCACCATGATTTTATGCAGAACGACGACTGTCTCCGGCACTGTGCCGATGATGTCGCCGGCGCTCACACGCTCGCCCGCTTTCACTGTGGCGGTAAAGGCCCATTTGCGTTTGCGGTCCAGCGGAGGAACATTGATCCCGCGGGTGATGCAGGGCCCGGCGATCGCGCGGATCGCCTCGAGGGGGCGCTGTATCCCGTCGTAGATCGTTTCGATCAGACCGGGGCCGAGCTCGACGGAAAGGGGGGCGCCCGTCGTCTCAACAGTATCGCCGGGGCCGATGCCGGCCGTTTCTTCATAGACCTGGATGGAGGCGCGGTCACCGCGCATCTCTATAATTTCACCGATCAGGTGCTCGCGTCCGACGCGCACGACGTCAAACATGTTGGCATGCGCGAGCCCTTCCGCTGTGATCAGGGGGCCTGCCACTTTGACAATTTTGCCTGTATCCACTAGACATTACCTTCTTTCAAAACTCCGCGGCGCCAATCAAACGAAAAAACTGCGCCGCCTAGGAGAGAATATCCGCGCCGACCGCGCGCTCCACCGCTGCGTGGATCGCGCGCCTGCCGATGCCGAGCGGGCCGTGTTTGCCCGGGATGAGGATCACTGCGGGGATGGCGCGGTCACCGAGCGCTGTAAGCTCATCCGGCAGCGCCTGCGCCAGCTCTTCCGTCAGATAAATGACGGCATAGTCGCCGCGCGCGAGCTCCAGCAGCTTCCTGCGCGCATCCGCCGCATCTTCAGCGATCACGGCCGTGAGGCCGAGCGCCTGAAAGCCGAGCACGCTTTCGCGCTCGCCGAGCACTGCAATCTTATACATACGAATCCCTCAGCCTTTCCATAATACGCTCGGAGTCAAGCCCGGCAGATCTGGCGGACATCACGATGCGCACGGCCGTGAGTTCCGCTTCCCGCGCAGCGAGATAGCCGATGATCGGCTCGATGCCGAATGCGACGTATTTGGCGCGCTTCAGGTGCTCGACAAGCACATTATCACACGCACGGTCGAGCGCGGAAAGGGGCGCATTGCCTGCAAGCGCCGCCTTTGCTATTTCGGCGGCGGCGGCAAATTTCGTCGCGGCGTATACACGCTCTGCGACCTCCGGCGTAAATCCGCCCAAAAGCGGCTCAACAGCAATCGTTCCGCCGGGGATCAGAGCCAAGCGCAGCGTGTCCGTGCCTTTACCCATGCGCGTAAGCCTGAGCGCGGAGCGCAGATTTACCCCGTCGATCATCAGCCTGATATAATCGGTAAAATAAGGCGCGCCGACGGCCTCGGCCAGCGAGAGCATTTCTTTGTACATCGCCCTGTCGAGAATGAAATCAAGCAGCTGCGCGTCTTTTGTGCGGGAGATGACGTCACGCGCCTGCGCAGCGGCGCGGGCAAGCGTAGGGGAGAGGCCTGCATAGCTCTCGTCGCGCAGCGACAGCTGCATGCGCGATGCAGGAATGCGTCCAGAATCCACCAAAAGCCGCTCATAAGGCACCTCGGCGGCTTCGCCCTTGAGAATGGTTTTAACATTGTGATAGTCATTTTTCAGCAAAAACACATCGGAGATGCGTTCGTCTGTCACCAGCGAGCGAATCAGCGCGAAGGCATCCTCGCGTTTTGCGGCGAGCGCGCGCTCAACATCGGCGGGCGCAGCGGAAACCAGCTCCGGAAAGCCGCACTCCATCAGCAGTTTAACTGCTGTTTCGTCCGTTTTTGCCTCGGCGACGGCCTGCAGACGCTCACCGGTGATCAGCCTGCGCTCGAGCGCTTTGATGCGTGCACTTGAATATAAATAATCGGTGTCTTTCGTCTTCTGCTTAGCAGTATGCAATGAGGCACATCCTTTCTCAGCGGCAGTACAGTTTTCCTTCAGCCGCTGCGTGGAGACCTGAATGGTTGTTATTTGTCCACCGGCGCGATATGGCCGCGCCGCACGGCAGAACGCATTTTGACGCGGACGTCATGCCTCGGGAAAAAGCACATGCGCGACATCGAACGCCGCTTCGTCGCGCATCAAACGCAGCATGGTTTCGAGCGTACAGTTATATTCAATGTCACCGCTTTTGACAATGACGCCGCCGCCGAGATCACGCGTTTCAGCGGATAAAGTAAGATTTGCCGGGCGGCCCAGCTCCGAAAGAAGCGTGTTGGCGCCGATGACAACCTGCTTGCCAAATCGTGCTCGGTCAGCAGGGGAGAAGATGACCTCTTCTGTGCCGCTTTCGGATGCCTTTGCGATCACGCGGCAGAGAAAGGAGATGTACGATACATCGTCCATTTCGCGCAGCGCAGTAAGCGCACGCTCAAAAGCGTCTGAAATAAGTGCCTGTTTTTTTGCAAGGAGCGCTTTGCGTGCTTCAAGCTCCGCGCCCGAGCGGATTCGCCGTTCGATCTCCGCAGCGTCGCGCTCCCCCTGCTGAAGGATCTCCGCCGCAGCTGTGTGCGCGGCTTCTTCGAAATCCTCACGCATGGAGGCGGCATCGGCGCGCGCCTGGCGCAGGATCTCTTCGATCTCTGCAGCGCTGTCCGAGGAAATTTTGTCGGTGATTTTATCAATACCGTTCATGAGTATGCTCCTAACATTTGATCTGCGGATCAGACCGCGATGCCCAGCCACATGAGGAAGGAGATCAGAAGGGACAGAACGGCATAGGTTTCAACAAGCGCCGGATACATCATGGCCTTGCCGAGTTCTTCCGGGCGCTTTGCGATGATGCCGAGTGACGCGACCGCCGCGCGGCCCTGTGCGATTCCGGAGGTAAGACCCACGATCGCAATTGGAAGCGAGCACATCAAAAACTGGAAGCCCTGCTCGATCGTAAGATCCACCGGACCGGAGCCGCCTACCATACCGATTTTGAACATGATAAGGAATGCGATGATCATACCGTAGATGCCCTGCGTGCCGGGAAGTGCCTGGAGAAGAAGCGTCTGGCCAAATTTTTCAGGATCTTCCGTCAAAACGCCTGCAGCAGCTTCACCGGCGATGCCAACGCCCTTTGCCGAACCCGTACCTGCGAGGATCATCGCAAGCGCCGCTCCGAGAAGCGCCAGATTTGTACCATTAAATAAACTTCCGAGCAATTCCATATTAATTTTCCTCCCTGATAATTTCTACATATTTCGTTTTATAAAAGAGCGGCTTAAACGGCTTGCCGCCCGGCTCGTAGAACTTGCCGAAAAATTCGATATACTGCAGTCTGCTCGTGTGCACAAAGGTACCCAAAAGGTTGATCCCAACGTTGAAAACATGCCCGATGGTAAATACTGCAACGAATAAAATCCATCCGCCAACAGTGTTTCCGCCCAGCACACTCATGGTATTCATGACCTTGGCAATGACTGCGGTAGCAAGGCACAGCGCCAGTAGCCGGGAATAGGAGAGAATATCCGACAGATAATTTGCAATGCCATAAAGACTGCCAAGTCCGCCGATCAGCTTGCCGAAAAAGCCTTTTTTTGCACGACCGCCGGTAAAGAGAACGCCCAGCGCGCCTATGAGCGCAGTGATGAGGCACGGCGTCAGGTTACCGCCCATAAACCAGGTGACGATTGCCCATAACAGACCTCCGACCAAAGGATACCAAAAGATGATATCGCAGAGCGCGTCGACGGCATGCCCCGTGCGGATCAGCTGGTATGCCTTTACACCCATACCAAAGAAAATCTGGATAACGCCGAAGGCGAGCGACATGATGAAAAGCGTCATCGGCTCCGCCATTGGGTCAAACAGAAGCGGCGGAATATTGCGTTCCACACCCGTCGCCATTTTCGAGAGTACAGGGATGATATCGCCAAAGTAACTTCCAAAAAGGATGCCCCAGATAAAGGTCGAGATGCCGCAGAGCACGCCGACTTTTAAAAGACGGGCAATCATTCCGCTCTCTGGCGGGCGCATGCGCTTCAGGGCGATATACGACCCCAGTGCGATGAGAATGCCGTATGAGGTGTCCGCCATCATCAGGCCGAAAAAGATGAAGAAAAACGGCGACATCAGCGGGTTTGGGTCGAGTTGACTCTCATATGTCGGCAGGGCATAAAGCTCCGTCACCATGCTGAAGGGCGCGACGAGTTTTGCATTGTGAAGCAGAACGGGGGGCGTATCCCCCTCTTCGGGAGACGTGAACTCATACGCGCAACCGGCGTCCTCCAAAACAGCCGACACGGCGGCCTCAGTGTCCGTGGGCGCCCAGCCTTGCATGAAGACTGTTTTTTTGGTCGCGGAAAGGGAAGCGAGGATTTCATCGCGGCGCGCTTCAAGGGTGAGGGCGTCAAACGCCTGTTCAAGCGCGCTGCGCTCGGGGGCACAGGCGCGAATCTCTTCTTCCTTCCTGCTGATCTCATCTGAAAGCGCGTCCATACGCGTTTCAGCATCCGCTACATTCTCACGTGCCGTTGCGTGCAGGTCCTTGAACTGCACAAAAGAAAAGCCGTAGGTGCGAAGCGCCGCGAGGACGCTCTCATGCGCGGCGCGGTGCAGCAAAACGATCAGATAATGCTGCTCGCGGTCCGAGTTGACGAGCGTAAGCTCGCATTCGCCCGAGCTTTCTGCGTCTGTCGCAATATGTTCAAACGGGGTGGACGAGGAACAGACGCCGAAAAAAAGCTCGCAGGATTTACCAACAGAAGCATCGAGCGCAATGGGGCAGTCGATCCACGGTAAGAGCGAAGCGCGCTTGAGCGAAACACGTCCGCGCTCGGCCTGCAGGGCAATGATCTCTTTGTTCAGCGCAACAATTTTTTCCGCTGTACTGACTGCGTGATCAATGAGCGGCTTGTCGTAAAAATCGCGCTCAGAGATATAGCGCCGTGGACTCAGAAACGGTTTTTTGGCAGGAGCGTACTCCGCCAGCGTTGCAAGCGCAGGTTTCAGCTCCGCAAGCATTGCACGCGCTTCGCCGCTCTCGTCGTTCGGCTGAAGAATGCCGCTCCATTCCGGGTCTGAGGCAAGGGCGGCGGAGCTGTCGATCTGTACACAGCCGAGCCGTGTCAGCTCGCGGAGGAGCCCTTTTCGCACGCTTTTGGGCGCAACAAACCGCAAACGAGACATTTTGACAATGGACATCAGCCGTTCACGATCCTTTCGGTAATGATTCCGACCGCCTGATCCATGCGTACGGAGGCGGCGCGCTCGAGGTTTTCGCATTCAAGCGCTGTGCGCTGCCGGATCTGCATTGCCGCCTGTTCGCCGCGGCTGCGCGCCTGCGCGGCCAGCGCGCGTACTTTTTCGTACGCTTCTTCCCGTGCGGTCTCTATCATAAGGTTGCCGTCAGCTTCCATTTTTGCAGCCATTTGACGTGCTTCAGCCTGGGCCGCAGCGCGTTTGCTCTCGGCAGCGTTTTCCGCCTCTGAAATTTTTTTAATCGCATCCAAAGACATCTCTTCACCTCTCAATTCGAAAAACCCGCGCAGAATACGGGCCATTCCAGGATAGTATGCACAAAAAATGGCTTTTGTACAAAAAACGCAGGGATTTCCAAATATTTCATGTTTAAAGATACCATACTCAAAAATATAAGTCAAACAGGAATCCGCTGAAAAATCATTAAACTTTATAAAATGTGTCGAATGAAAACGGCCGCGAAGAAAACCGACAGGAAATTTATTCCTCGAAAAGCGAGAGCTGCTCGCCGCCGCTGATGCGGGCGGCGGCCGCGCGCATGCCGTACCCCATGTGATGGCGTTGGGCGAGGCTGCGGCAGAAGGGAGAAAGGTCTTTGGCATACGGCGAGAGGCAAACGTGCTCTCCGCCGAAGACCGCCGCATAGCGTTCGGCCAGACCGGGGCGGCATGCCTCCAGCCGGCGGTAAAAATATTTTCTCTGCCGCTCGGTGATGTTGATGCCATAAAAGGCGGTCACAAACTGCGCGCCGCATGCGGCGCATGCGGTAATGAGCGTCTGCAGATTTTCCTCCGTATCTGTCAAAAACGGCAGAACAGGAGAAAAGACCGCCCCGCACACGATGCCAAGGCGCGAGAGCTCCCGCATGGCGTCAAAACGCCATACGGGGGCCGGAGCGTCCGGCTCAAGTGCGAGCGCGGTCTTTTCGTTGAATGCTGTGAAAGAAAAGGAGACGGAAAGCTGCTGCTTATACCGTTTGAAGATGTCGATATCGCGCAGAATCATATCGCTTTTTGTGCAGATGTGCAGGTGAAAACCATGGCGCAGCACACACTCGCACGCCATGCGCGTGAGCATGAAGCGCTCTTCAGCCTGGCAGTAGGGATCCGACAGAACGCCGGTGGCGATAAGGCATTTTTCCTTTTTACTGACAAGCTCCTGGGCAAGCAGCTCTACGGCATTTACCTTTGCATCAATGATAACGTCGGGGGCATCCAGATCATAGGTGTCGCTGGCTGCGGCGCAGTAGATGCATGCGTGCGGACAGCCGCGGTAGACGTCAAAGGCAAAATGCGCACCGTATAGTTCCTCCGGATGTCTGACCGGGGAAAGAATGCTTTTGACATTGGTCTGAGATAGCATAAGTTCGTCACCATCCTGCATTTGGTTCAGCGGCGTCTGAAAAATGCTGTCTGCACCCGCCGGCGCGGGGAAGAGAGGGCGTTTAGTCCGACCTTGCAGCGCTCTGCCGCTTGTTCTGAAACAATCCCACGTACAGGACCGCGGCTGCAATGCCCCAGAAATAGGCCACCATGTACGGCACCTCAAAAATATTTTCAAAATAGCAGTGCGTCAGTACACCGCAAAGGCCGGAGAACATACCGCATATCAGTACGTAATTGCCGTTCCCTGCCAGACGTGAGCGGATGACACTGCGCAGGCACCATAAAATAAGACCGATGAGCAGAACGATGAAAATGGCAAGGCCGAGATAACCCATCTCCACAGCGGTTTTTAAATAGTAGTTATCCATATAGAAATACTTGAATTCTTCCGTCTCTTCGATGACCTTGTTCTGCATTGCCACCGCGCCGCCAAAACGGCCCAGACCGAAACCGAGAAATTCGTTTGCGTCGTGCAGCAGGTTCATGCCTGTTTCCCAGCGGATGCTGCGCCCACCCCGCGTTGAGGCCTCCACATAATCGGAGGTGAACAAAAACTGGATGCGGCTGGTGATCGACGGCACTGCAACGAGGATGCCAGCAATGCCCGCGCCCATCAGAAGAATGAGCCTGCGGTCGACCAGCAGGGAAAAGAGCAGAACCGTTACGACGATGCCGACCCATGCCCCACGGGAAAAGGTGAACAGCAGCGCCAGAAGCATACCGCCCGTCATCCCCCATGCGAGGAGTTTGAGCCATTTATTTTTGAAATAATAAATAAGCGCGGCGGAAAAGGGCGCCGCCATTACAAGAAACGACCCCAGCACATTCGGGCTGCCGGTGATGGAGAACACGCGTGTGCGCACGCCCATCTCTGCCTGTGCGACCCAGCTTGCGGGGATCGGTACGCCGACGATATACTGGTAAACGCCATGCGCGCCGATGAAGAGCGACATCACCAGGAAAGAAAAGTAGAACGTCTTGAAATCCCCGTCGTCCTCAATCAGCCGGATCATGATGAAAAACCAGACGAGATATTGAACCACCGCACGGTAGCCGTCGATTGCGATCGGCATGCTGGGCGAGACGGCGCACATGAGGAAAAATCCGATCCCTATAAAAAGGAGAAGGTAACCATCGAGCGGCGTTTCACGCCGCAGCGCGTCGCTTTGCCGCAGCATCCGGCGCCACAGGACAAAACCGATACCGAAGATGATGAAAAGCTCATCCCATACGGACGCGAGAAAAGGAATAGGGAGCACATTTCGCATCACATAGTCGATCGGCATGTAGAAGGCGAAGCAGATAATGACGAGTCGCTTAAGCCCCAGCTTTTTCAGCGCGCTCAAAACGATGCTGCCCGCACTGATGCGATAAAAGCCGCTGCGGACAGCGCAGAGGAGCCTGTAGAACAGGCTTTGGCGCAGGATATCCCCGATTCTTACGCAGATATCGCGCAGCGATGCAAACGCCGCACCGTATCGGCCTGCGACGGCGCGGTTTTCCGTCCAGGCAAAGCGCTCAACGAGCGTGCGGGTGCGCGATATGCTGTAATATGCGGCCAGCCGCTTTCCGGCACGGCAGAAAGCGCCTTCACGATACCACAGCGTGAGCAGGGCGATCAGGCGTGCAAGATAAGAATGTTTGTACAGGTCAATCATCCAAAACCACCGATTCAATATTCCCGATCGTTTCAAACGTCTGTGTTTTGAGGGTAAAGGTACGGCCAACGCGCACATCCTGATTGCCAATTTTCGGCGTGGCTGTGCCTTTGGCGACTTTTGATTTTGTGACGATCAGGATATCTTTCTTCGTCGAGTCGAGTGCGTCCACAATGCGTCCGTCGGCCGTGGTCACCTGCTGGACATAATCCGTGATCTCAATACTTTCAATGGTGGCGTCAATATACTCGTTGCCGTTGACGAGTTTTGCGCCGATGAGCGTATCGTGTTTTTTCTCAATCTCGCTCACGAGAAAGGGCGTGGCGCCGCGCACGCGGAAGGTCGTTGTCATGCCGACTTCCGGTGCGATCGCGTCGGTCACGGCGGGGGCAAACAGCTTCCACGCGATACCGCCGATGACCGCGACCACTGCCAGGAGCACAAGCAGATCCACTACGTTGATTAGGCCGAAAAGGCGGCCCTTCTGATCGATTACTTTCATGTTTTGTTCGTTCCTCCAGATTGTTTTTTACAGGCGCGCTTTTGTTCAGCGCCTGCGTAATATCTTCATAAACGCGCCGAGCTCGTCTTTTGCTTCACGCGTTAGTAAGATCACGATTCCGTATGCGCCCGCACCAGCTGCGCAGGCAAGGATCAGCGTCACAACCGGCGCAAAGGGGAGATGGGATACGCCCCATGCCGCCAGGAAACAGGCCGCCGTAGCAAGTGCGATGTTGGCCAGCGATTTCCTGGCCACAGAGAAGAGAAAGATCTTCCGTGCCCGCAGCGCGGAGAGGAGAAAATAAGAGATGAACGCGCACAAAGTACCCCATGCCGCGCCGTTGACGCCGACCAGCGGTAGAAGGATCAGGCTCGAGACGATTTTTACCGCGGCGGCGAAAGCGCTGTTCTGCAACACAGGCACTGTTTTTTTTGTCAGCTCCCAGGCCTTGTTTGCATATTCCGTAAGCCCCATAAAAAACATCGCGGCAGCTGTCAGAGCGATGACGGGTGCGCAGGCATGGTATTCGCTTTTGGAAAAAAAGATAAAACGTGAGAGCGGGTAACAGACCGCAGCAAGGCCCGCTGCAGCAGGAGCGGCGATCAACAGATACAGCCGCACGCCGGAATCTAGAAGCGGCTTGGCCGCGCGCTCGCCGCCCTGCCGCCATGCGCCGAGTACCGCCGGATACACCCCGCGCATCACGCCTGCCATGATCATATTGAAAATACTGGAAGCGATGGAATAATTTTGCCCATACACGGCGGTCTGCGCATTGTCGTAAAAAAGCGCGATCAGATACCGATCGATCATATTGAGCGTTCCGACCGCGACGCTCACACCGATGAGCGGAAAGCCGAATTTCAGAAACGCGGACAACATCTGCCCGGAGATACCGCGCAAAGAAAAAAAGCGTGGGATACCGAGCGCGCCGAGCGCAAAAACGGATGCGATCAGATCGCCCGCCACCGCGGCGAAGATCGCCGCATAAGGCGTCGTGAGCTCGCGCTTTAAAAGCTGCGCGACAGACAGAACGAAAAAAAGCTTGATCGCGGCGGAAGAGATGGAGAGCACGACGCTCCAACGGATCCTGCCTGTCTGCACGAGCATGGCGTTTAACATCTGAAAAGCGAAGTAGGTGGAAAACATCGCGGCCCCGGCAAGCCATACGCCGTTGCCGGATAAAGCATAGGCCGCGCCGGAGACGACCCAGACCGAAAGGGTGATGACCAGATATGAACCCATCGCCGTGGAATAGAACGACCTTCCGTGACCGTTTTTCAGTTCCTCTGCGACAAATCTTGTGCAGGCGTTCGTCAGCCATCCTGCAAGCACCAGATATCCGAAAAGCACGGTGGTGTTTACAATGACATAGGCGCCGTTTGCGTCAAGCGTAAAAAGATCGGAATAGAGCGACGTCGCCAGCATCAGAAGAATACCTTCCACGATTTTTGCCGGAAGGAAAGTGAGCGCGTCGCGCGTCATACGGTTGGGTTTCTCGTTCACATCAAGCACTCCAGACAGATCGGCTCTCAGGCCGCAATTTTCACAGGCGTTTGTTGACCGCGCTTCCCGGGTGGGATATAATAAATTAATGAAAAAGCAATTGTTGTAACATCCTGTATGCGGTGTCTCTGAAACGGCGCGCTGGCCGTGCCACCGCAGGGCGGCTTCAGCGCAGCGCATGCATCCGTCAGGAACTGCATGCAGACAGGCAGACAGCTATAATTCTATTATACATAAATTCCCTTCAATAGCAAATAACGTTTGAGGAGCAGAACGATGAAAATCATGCACCTGATTGGCGGCGGAGATGTCGGCGGCGCCAAAACGCACGTCCTGACCCTGGTGGCGAGCATGGCAAAAACAAACGATATCCGCCTGATAAGCTTCCGCGAGGGGCAGTTTGCGCAGGACGCGGCGGCAGCTGGGATCGATACCACCGTCATTCACAATAAAATGCCTTTGTCCGATGTGCGCATGCTGCTGCGCGAGATCGATGCATTTCAGCCGGATATGCTGCACTGCCATGGGGCGAAGGCGAATACGATGGGCGTCGTGATGAAGGCGCTTCGCGGTATCCCTGTCGTCACGACTGTCCACTCGGACTACCGCTTGGACTATATGCACAGCAAGATCAAACAGTTCACCTTCGGCGCGCTTAACACCGTGGCGCTTCGCATGCTTGACTACCGGGTGACGGTGTCCGACAGCCTCGCGCGTATGCTTATTGAGCGCGGCTTTGACCCGCAGAAGATTTTTCCGCTGAACAACGGCATCTCCTTTGAAGGGGAAACGCCGCACGTCGACCGCGCGGCGTACTATCGCGCGCTCGGTTTTTCCTGCAGGGAGGAGGATGTCGTCATTGGAGTCGCAGCGCGCCTGACCGCGGTCAAGGATATCCGCTCGCTGATTCACGCCTTTGCATCCGCGGCGTCCAAATTTCCAGACCTGCGGCTTGCCATTGCGGGCGAGGGGGAGGAGAGCGCGGCGCTTCGCGCGCTGGCGCTTGAGCTTGGCGTGCAGGACAAGGTGTGGTTCCTCGGCTGGGTGCGGGGCATGGCGGAATTTTTCAGCACCGTACAGATCAACGTTCTCTGCTCTCTGTCGGAGGGGTTTCCATATTCCGTGCTGGAGGGCGCGCGGGAGAAGTGTGCGACGATCGTTTCGAGCGTGGGCGCTCTGCCGGACGTTGTGACCAACGGCGTGGACGGGCTGGTGTTCCGCCCGGGAGATGTAGACGCGCTTACCGCCGCTATTGAGAAGCTGGCGGCGGATAAAAAGTTACGCACGGATATGGCGTCGCATTTTTACGAAAAGGCGTCGCGCGAATTTTCTCTCGACGCGACGTGTGTCCGTCAGCAGGAAATTTATGAGATCGTCCTGCGCCGCGAGGACAAGGGCCGTCGCGGCGCAGTGATCTGCGGCGCCTATGGGCGTGGGAATTCCGGCGACGAGGCGATTCTGAAGGCCATTATTACAGAGATGAATGAGATCGATCCGGACATGCCTCTTTTTGTCACCTCGCGCTCGCCGGACGAGACGCGGCTGATCAACCGCGTTAATTCCTTTTATATTTTTAACGTTCCTGCCTTTTTATATCGCCTGGCCCGCGCAAAAATATTCATTAACGGCGGCGGAAGCCTCATTCAGGATTCCACTTCAAGCCGGTCGCTTTATTTTTACCTGTTTACCCTATGGGCGGCGAAGCAACTGGGGTGCCGTATCATTATGTACGGCTGCGGCATCGGCCCCGTACACGAGGAGCGCAACCGCCGCGCCGCTGCGCGCATTTTGAATCAGTCTGTAGATATCATCACCCTGCGCGACGATACCTCGCGTGATGAGCTGGTTCGCATGGGCGTGACGAAGCCCGATATCCGCATTGCGGCCGATCCGACTATGAACATCGTGCCGGCGCCGGATGTGCAGACGGACGCGGCCTTCGCGGTTGAGGGCATTCCGCCGCACGGCAGATACATCTGCTTCTGTCTGCGCAGCTGGCGCACCTTTGACCAGCCGGAGAGCATTACGCGCGCGGCGGAGTACGCCTATGCGCGCTACGGCCTGACCCCCGTCTTTTTGCCCATCGAGATGCCGAAGGATATCGCGCCGGCCCAGTCCGCCGCCGATGGGCTCAAAATCCCACACTATGTGATCCGCAACCGCTACCCGGTCGACGTGACGATCGCGATGATCTCACGCATGCAGACGGTGGCGGCCATGCGCCTGCACGCGCTGGTATTTGCAGCGATTGGCGGCGTACCGGTTATTGGAATTTCATATGATGTAAAGGTGGACAGCTTTATCAAATATATCGGCTCAAAGCTCTGTATCCCGCTGGAAAAGCTGAGCGAAGAAAAGCTCTGCGCTGCGATTGACGCCGCGCAGGGCAGACGCAATGACGGTTCAGCGGCACAGACGTCGGTCCGCCTGCGCATGCTTGAAAAACGGAATATTGAGGCTGCGCGCGAGCTTTTGTCCGGTAGCGGCACAACGCAGAAAAAGAAAGGAAATCACAATGGCTGAGCAGAGAAAACAGATCGTCTGTATGTCGACCTCGAACTGGCATCCCTTCCCCACACGCAAACAAAATGTTATGAAGCGCCTGAAGGACGCGGATATTTTGTACTTTGAACCGACTGTGACGCTTCTTGCTCCCTTTAAGGACAAAAAGACGAAGGAACGCCTGTCCATGTACCGCAGCCGCGAAGGCGAGGTGCAGGGGCATGTGCGCATCCTTGCGACGCCGCCGGTGCTTCCTTTTTTCAATAAGTTTCGTTTCATCAATCGGATCAATCAGTTTTTTATGGCGCGCTATGTAAAAAAACGTATGCGGCAGTTCGGTTTTACTGAACCGCTGCTCTGGTGTTATTCGCCGACGAGCTGCGACCTGGTCGGAAAAGTACCCCACAAAGGGCTTGTCTACGACTGCGTGGACCGCCACAGCGCATACCCCGGCATGATCAATAAGCGCGTGGTCGACCGAATGGAAGAAGAGCTTGCACGCCGCGCCGATGTCGTCTTTTCAACAGCCGCCGGTCTGCATGAGACACTGGCGCCGTATAACCCGAAGAGTTATATGATACCCAACGGCGCGGCATATGAAATTTTCAGCCGCGCGCAGGATAAGCTTGAAATGCCGCCGGAACTTGCTGACATTCCGCATCCTATTTTCGGCTTTATTGGTATGCTGCAGGAGTGCATCGCCTATGATGCGATCGAGGCGCTGGCCGATGACTATCCGCAGGCAAGTATTGTTTTCATCGGCAGGCCGCTTCCAGGCGTCGATACGCAGCGGCTGGCAAGGCATGCGAACATCAAGCTTCTCGGCATCGTGCCGCAGGAGGAGCTGCCTGCCTATATCGCGCAGTTCGACGTCTGCCTCAATACCTTTGTGCCGGGGGCTCTTTCGAAGGATGTAAGCCCGCTGAAATTTTATGAATATCTCGCGACCGGCAAACCGATCGTGTCAATGAAAGAACCTTTACAGGTATTGGATTACAGCGATGTGATATATCTGTGCGATTCGAATGAAAGCTTCATCGCTCAGTGCCGCAAAGCAGCGCAGGAGGATGATCCCGCGCTCACGCACAAGCGTATGGCCTGCGGCAAAGCCTGCTCATGGGATGAGCGCGTGCGCGCTATGGTCAATATCCTCAGGGAACAGCAGCTGATGTAGCGGGTATTTGCAAACGTGAAAATTGCCGAAAAACGTGGGGATGTATACGCCATGATTAGGCATGGTAGCTGTATTTTTTTCGGCAGCCGGTCTTGCAGGTTATTTTTGCTTGACAGCTTGATTTTATTATAGTAGTATTTTAGCATACTAAAGCAACGGAGGGCTTGCAATGCAAAAATTTGCAATCAGCACGCCGGAGGGTACACGCGACATTTTGTTTGCCGAATGCGCGCTGCGCAGACGTATAGAAGCAGGAATCACGAAGCTCTTTATGCGCCGCGGTTATACGGAGGTCGTAACGCCGTCGGTTGAATATTACGACGTGTTTTTGGCGACCGGCGCGCCGATGAACGAATGCAGCATGCTTAAACTCATCGATCGCACGGGGTCGATCCTTGTGCTGCGTCCGGATGCGACGACACCGATCGCGCGTGTCGCAGCGACGCGCCTCGCGCTTGAGCCGCCGCCATACCGTCTCTATTATGTGCAGAATGTGTTTCGCTCAGATATTTCACATAACGGCAAAAACAGTGAAATTTATCAGGCCGGAGTGGAGCTGATCGGCGCCAGCGGACGCACCGCGGATGTCGAGGTGCTCACGCTCGCCGTTCAGGCGCTTGAAGCGAGCGGCGTGGCCGATTACCGCATTGAGATCGGCCATGCGGGCTTCTTCCGCGCGCTGGTGTCGTCGCTGCCGCTTGACGAGGCGGGAAAAGAGGAGATACGCCTTCTTGTCGAAGAGAAGAACTTTGCAGCTTTGAATGATTTCCTGCGTCCGTATGAAGCGTATCCGGCGAGTGCGGCGCTGAAATTGCTGCCGCAGCTTTTTGGCGGGGAAGAGGTTTTTGACGAAGCGCTGGCGCTGACCGATACGGAGGAGGCGGCAGCCGCTATCCATTATGTACGTGCGATCTACGATGAGCTGAGCGCGGCGGACCTTGCCGACAAAGTCATGGTCGACTTCGGTCTTGTGCATCAGATGAGCTATTACACAGGTATCGTGTTCCGTGGCTATGCCGAAGGGGCGGGCGGTACGGTGCTCAGCGGCGGACGGTATGATTCGCTCGCGGCGTCGTTTGGCCGCGAGCTGCCCGCGACGGGGTTTGCCATCGATATCGACGCCATCTGCCAGTGCAGCGAGGTATTTGAGAGCCTGAAGCCGACCGTGTGCGTCTATTATGCAGGCGGATTTCTTAAAAAGGCGCTTCATTTTATCGACAATCAGCCTGCCGGCATGTGTGAGATGTCTGCGTGCGACACTTATGAGGAGGCCATGCGCCAGGCGCGGAACAAGGGCTTTACAACGCTTGCCGTCATCGACAGCGAAGGTACGCGCCTTGTTCCGGTCGAGAGGGGGCTTTGAGATGAATACCATCCGCATTGCGCTCACCAAAGGGCGTCTTGAACAAAAATCCATTGCCCTGTTTGAAAAAGCGGGGTTCGATTGTGCCGAGCTGCACGAGAAAGGCAGGAAGCTGATCTTCCGTCTTCCGGATCAGCCGATCGAGATCGTTCTTGCCAAGGCGCCGGATGTGATCACTTATATTGAGCACGGCGTGTGCGATATCGGCGTCGTCGGTAAGGATACGATTATGGAAAAGGGACGCTCGTTTTACGAGGTGCTCGATCTGGGCTTCGGCAAATGCAGGTTTGTTCTGGCGACAAAAACGGGCAGTGATTTTTACGGCTCGTACAAGACCAAGCGCATCGCCACGAAGTACCCGGAGGTCGCCAAGAGCTATTTCAACCGCCGGAATATGGACGTCGACATCATCAAGATCGAGGGCTCCGTCGAACTTGCGCCGATCCTCGGTCTAGCCGACGGGATTGTGGATATTGTCGAGACGGGGAGCACATTAAAGGAAAACGGTCTCACCGCCATTGAAGACGTTGCGCCCATCAGCGCGCGTATGATTGTCAATCTTGCGAGCATGAAGATGAAGAAAAAAGAGATCCTTGCCTTCCTCAAACGGTGTGAGGAAGCGCTTGCAGCGAAAGAGGGGAACTGATATGCCGCTCAAAATAATCCGCGCAGACGGCGCGGCCGAGCGCGTGCAGATCGAGAGCATGCGCAGCCGAAACACCGAAGCGGGGCAAAAAATAAAGGAAGCTGCCGCCTCTATCATGCAGGATATAAAGCAAAACGGCTTTTCAGCTGTTTGCAAATATTCCGTCCAGTTTGACGGGGCTGAGCCGCGTGAGATCACCCGATCGGAGCTGGACGAGGCATATGCGGCATGTGACGCTACGCTCATTTCGGCGCTGGAAGAGGCGGCGCGCAATATTCGCTCTTATCACGAGCAGATGCTCGTACAATCCTGGCAGTGGGAAAGAGAAAAGGGCGCCATGCTCGGGCAGGTCGTACGTGGGCTGACGCGTGTAGGCATCTATGTGCCGGGCGGAACGGCGGCATATCCGTCCTCGGTGCTGATGAATGCCGTTCCGGCGAAGGTCGCGGGAGTGGAAGAGATCATTATGGTCACGCCGCCGACAAAAAATTTGAACAAAGCCGTGCTTGCCGCGGCGAAGATCGCAGGCGTTGACCGCGTGATCGCGCTCGGAGGCGTGCAGGCGATCGCCGCGCTTACATATGGCGCGGGGTTTATCCCGAAGGTCGATAAGATTGCAGGCCCGGGCAATGCCTATGTTGCAGAGGCCAAGCGCATCGCGTATGGAGAGGTCGATATCGACATGGTCGCTGGCCCGTCTGAGGTGCTTGTTATCGCGGACGATACGGCGGACGCGCGCTGTGCCGCGGCCGATCTTTTGAGCCAGGCGGAACACGACGTTCTGGCAAGCGCCGTACTTGTCACGACGAGCGAGGCGCTCGCAGCGCGTGTGTCGGAAGAACTCGACCGGCAGACCGCGCTGCTTCCACGCAAGGACATTGTCCAACAATCCCTTTCCGCGTTCGCGGCGGCGATCGTCTGTGACAGCATCGAGGCGTGCGCCGCGATCGCAAACGAAGTGGCCCCCGAACATCTTGAGATCATGACTGAGCGGCCGCGCGACGTGCTGCCGCTGATTAAAAATGCAGGCGCAGTGTTCCTGGGTGCGTACAGCCCGGAGCCGCTCGGCGACTATATGGCCGGGCCCTGCCACGTGCTGCCAACATCCGGAACGGCGCGCTTTTTTTCACCGCTGAGCACGGATTCCTTCTTGAAAAAGATGAGTGTTATTGAATACAGCGCGCCCTGCCTGGAAACGCTTGCGCGTCAGACAGTCGCGCTCGCCAGGAGCGAGGGACTCGACGCACACGCAAATTCCATTCTTGTGCGTTTTCCGGACGCGGGGAGGGAAGAGGTATGAATATTCCCGAAAAGCTTCGGCGGATCGAGCCGTATGAGCCGGTCGATTATACCTTTCCCGTCAAGCTTGACGCCAACGAGCGGCCTTTTAACCTCTCGGAAGAGATGCGCCGCCGGATCGCGGACGCGGCGTTTTGCCTGGATTACAACCGCTACCCTGATCCAAACTGCACCGCGCTGCGCGCGGCAGCGGCGCGCGCTTTTGGCATTCCTGCGGAGAACCTTATGGCGGGCAACGGCTCGGATGAACTCATTTCTCTGATCATGACGTGCTTTGCCGGTCCAAACAGCCGCGTCCTTGTGACGGACCCTGATTTTTCCATGTACTCCTTCTATGCCAATCTTACTGAGGCGAACGTTCGGCGCGTGTTGAAAGGCGGAGACTTTCTTCTTACGGCGGACAAGGTCATCGCTGCGATGGAAGAGGAGCGCCCGGATATCGTCATTTTTTCAAATCCGTGCAATCCGACGGGCCTGGGCATTGAAAAAAGCGAGGTGCTGCGCGTCCTTCGCGCGGCGGATTGCCTCGTGGTGGTCGACGAGGCGTATATGGATTTCTGGTCGGAGAGCGTGCTGCCGGATGCGCTGGAGTTTGATCACGTCATCGTGCTTAAAACGCTGTCAAAGGCATATGGTCTGGCGGCGATCCGCCTGGGCTTTACGGCTGCGAACGGGCGTCTCACGGCAGAGCTGAATAAGGCGCGCTCTCCCTACAATGTCGGCGCGCTCACGCAGGAGATCGGCACGCTCGTGCTGTCCGATCCGGACGCGCTCAAGGAGTACCGCAAGATGCTTTCCTACTGCGTGGAGGACCTGAAAGCAGTCATTTCCCGGGTGATGGAACGTTATCCCGGCGTGTTTGACGCGGTGCCGGGGTGCACGAACTTTGCAGTGCTGCGCGCGGCGCGCGCAAAGGAGATCCATGAAAAGTTGCTTGCGCGCGGCATCAGCGTGCGCCTTTTTTCAAACGGCCTGATGCGGATCACAGCCGGAACGCCTGAGGAAAATGAGCGCCTGGAGCTCGCGCTTAACGAGATTTTAAAGGGGGATGCTGTATGAGAACGGCTCAGCTGAAGCGCGCGACGCGTGAAACGGATATCGCGCTTGAACTGGATCTTGACGCAGGCGATTATCAGATTGAGACCGGCGTTGGCTTTTTTGACCATATGCTTACGTCCTTTGCGGTGCACAGCGGTTTCGGCCTGCGTGTACATGCGAAGGGCGATTATCAGGTCGACGATCATCATACGGTGGAGGATGTCGGCATTGTGCTCGGGCAGGCTTTCCACGCTGCGCTTGGTGAAAAGCGCGGCATCCGCCGCTTTGCGAGTGCGTATATCCCGATGGACGAGGCACTTGCCTTTTGCGCGGTGGATGTCAGCGGCAGACCTTTTCTCCGCTTTGACGCGCCTATGCCGCAGGAGAAGATCGGGAGCTTTGACGCGTGCCTGACGGAGGAGTTTATGCGCGCTTTTGCAATGAATGCCGGTGCGACGATTCACTTAAAAGCGGAATACGGTGTAAATGCACATCACATTACAGAGGCTTTATTCAAGGCGCTGGCACGCGCACTGCACGACGCTGTGGCAATTGTCGGCAGTGAAATCCCTTCATCCAAAGGAGCATTATAAATGGGCTATACAGCGATCATCGACTATGGTGCAGGCAACCTCATGAGCGTATATAACGCCATGAAATATATCGGGGCGGAATGCAAAGTCACCGAGGAGCTGGATGAGATCCGCGCGGCGGACGCGCTGATCCTCCCAGGAGTAGGCGCTTTTCCGAAAGCGGTGCGCGCGCTCGATATGCTCGGCATCACATGGGTGCTGAAAGAAGAAGCGCTGAAGAAGCCGCTTCTCGGCATCTGCCTGGGCATGCAGCTTCTTTTTTCGCAAAGTGAAGAGATCGAGCGGACAAAAGGCTTCAGCTTTATCCCCGGCGCGGTGAAAAAGCTTGAGACGGATCTGAAGCTCCCGCAGATTGGATGGAACAGCCTGCAGTTTCGCAATCATAACGCACTCACACGCGGTCTGAGTGACGGATGCTATGTCTATTTCGTCCACAGTTATCAGGGCCTTGCCGAACATCCGGAGGACGTCACGGCAGTTACCGAATACGGCTGTGAGGTGACGGCGATGGTCAGCCGCGGCAATATATACGGTTGTCAGTTTCATCCGGAAAAAAGCGCGGAGCCGGGCCTCGTCATCCTCGAGAATTTTAAGGAGCTGACGAAATGAAAATTTTGCCTGCAATCGACTTAAAAGATGGCATGTGCGTGCGTTTACAGAAGGGCGATTTCGGTACTGCGCATAAGGTCGCGGAGGATGCGCTTACAACAGCGCAGCGCTTTGTCGATGCGGGAGCGGAGATGATCCACATGGTGGACCTCGACGGCGCCCGGGATGGAAAGCGCGCCAATGACGCGATCATCCGAAGCGTGATCAAAGCGACCGGCGCAGCGGTGGAACTCGGTGGCGGGATACGCTCTCTTTCTGATATCGAGCGGGTTCTGGAGCTTGGCGCGGCACGCATTGTGATCGGTTCCGCCGCGGTGGAAGATCCTGCTTTTGTGGCGGAGGCCGTGCGGCGCTATGCTGGCGCCATTGCGGTCGGAATTGATGCAATGAATCGTGAGGTCCGCACCAGGGGATGGATCGGCAGCACGGGGATTGATTTTATCACGCTTGCAAAGCAGATGGAATGTATTGGTGTAAAGACAATTATCTTTACAGATATTTCGAAGGACGGCATGCTTTCAGGACCGTCGCTCGACGCGCTGGACGAGCTGAACAGGGCCGTCAGCTGTAATATCGTTGCCTCCGGCGGCGTGACGACGCTGGCAGACATCGCTTCGCTGCGCGATTTGGGCATCAGCGCCGTCATTGCCGGAAAGGCCGTTTATACAGGCGATCTGCCGCTGAAGGAAGCGATTGCTCTGGCGAAAAAAGCATAGGCGTGCGTGCGCCGCAGCGAAAGGATTTGAAAAAATGCTGGCAAAAAGAATTATTCCCTGCCTTGACGTGCACGAGGGGCGCGTGGTGAAAGGCGTTAATTTTGTAAATCTGCGCGACGCAGGCGACCCTGTCGAGCTGGCAAAGTTTTACAGCGACCAGGGAGCGGACGAGATCGTTTTTCTCGATATCACCGCCACGCATGAAGGACGCAAGACGATCGTCGACGTGATCGAGCGTACGGCTGCGGGCGTGTTTGTTCCGCTCACGGTGGGCGGCGGTATCCGAACCATCGACGATATGAAGGAGATCCTTCGCGCCGGAGCGGATAAAATTTCCGTCAATTCCGCTGCGATCCGCAATCCGAAGCTGATCTCGCAGGGAGCGGAGCTGTTTGGAAGGCAGTGCATTGTGGTTGCCATCGACGCGCTCAAAAATGAAAAAGGCTTTTTTGAAGTTGTCATGAACGGCGGGCGTATCCGCACGGGTCTGGACGCTGTCGAATGGGCCAAAGAGGCGTATGCGCTCGGCGCGGGCGAGTTCCTTGTGACATCCATGGACCGCGACGGAACGAAGGCCGGCTTTGACCTGCCACTGACCGATGCGATCGCGCAGGCAGTTCCCGTGCCGGTGATCGCATCCGGCGGCTGCGGCGCGCTGTCGCATTTTGCCGATGTTTTCCGTGAGACTTCGGCCGACGCCGCGCTCGCGGCATCCCTTTTCCATTATGGAGAACTCACCGTGCCCGAGGTCAAAGCGTACTTACAAGAGCAGGGTATCTCTGTCAGGCTTTGAGGTGGATATGAAACTTACACAATATTTTACGAAGCTCCAGCTCGTTCCGGTCATCGTGCAGGATGAACGCACTAACGAGGTTTTGATGCTCGCATATGCGAACAAAGAGGCGCTCAGGCGGACCATAGAGACAGGTACCGCTTGGTTTTTCAGCCGCAGTCGTGGTAAACTGTGGAACAAAGGTGAGACGTCGGGAAATTTTATCTATGTACGACGGATCCTTTCCGACTGCGATAACGATACGCTGCTGTATCTTGGTACGCCAAAGGGCCCTGTCTGCCACACGGGGGCGAAAAACTGCTTTTTCAATAAGGTTTGGGAGGAAGAAGACAATGCATGACGTGATGAAGGGCCTTTATGAGGTCGTGCTTGAGCGCAAAGAGCACCCGCAGGAGGGGTCGTACACCTGCTATCTTTTTGATAAGGGAATCGACAAAATCTTAAAAAAAGTGGGAGAGGAATGCGCCGAGACCATCATTGCCGCCAAAAACGGCGAGAACGCGGCGACGGTGGAGGAGATCTGCGATCTTTTCTACCATGTGCTCGTCATGATGGCGCAGCAGGGGATTGATATCGACGACGTCTCCGCCGTTCTGGAAGCGCGCCGCCAGAAAATCGGGAATCTGAAAACCATGAAAAACACAGACCGCAATACATGATGAAGAAAGATGTCATTTTCTTTGACCTTGACGGTACCCTGACCGACTCGCAGGAGGGGATTGTCCGTTCGGTCATCCATGCCCTGCAGACGCTGGGGCGCAGTGTGCCGGATGAGCATGCACTGCGCAGCTTCATTGGGCCGCCGCTGAAGGACTCCTTTCGCGAGGTGTGCGGGCTCGATGAGGCGGCGACGCTTCAGGCGGTGGAAATTTACCGCGCGCGGTATGCGGCGACCGGCCTGTTTGAAAACCGCGTTTACGACGGGGTGGAGGAGATGCTCGGCGCGTTGAAGGACGCGGGGTACACGCTCGGCGTCGCGACTTCGAAGCCGGAGCTGTATTCTGAAAAAATTTTGGATCATTTCGGCCTGATAAAGTATTTTGATTTTATATACGGCGCGACGCTTGACTATAAACGGGTCACAAAAACAGATGTCATTGCGCATGCGCTGCAAAGCAGCGGATTTGATACGCAGCGCGAGCGCGTTGTTATGATTGGCGACCGGCAGCATGATATGGAGGGGGCTCGTGCAAACGGCATTTTTGCGCTGGGCATCCTGTACGGCTATGGCTCGCGCGCAGAGCTGGAGGCTGCCGGTGCGGATCTGATTTGCACGGATACGGGTGCGGTGCTGCGTTTTTTGCTGCGCCATTTGGCTTAAGGCGTAGCCGTGCGGCCAAATACCAAAGGTGATGATTCGGCAATTGCTTCTGGATGAATGAAGGGCTTACAATCGTAACGCCGTGAAGTAAAGAGAGAGGCTGCGAACCCTATTTGGGTTCGCAGCCTCTCTCTTTGTGTTTGGCCGGATGGATCACAAAAAATATACGATAAAAGCCAATCGACACGCTTTTGTGAAAATCACCTGTATGTGATTTTATATTTGATCAAATATGTGCGAATTGCATATAAAAGCAAGATTGACGAACGATAGGGCAACATCGGATATTTCATTACAAAGACCGTGCTTGATATAATGAAAACATACAAAACAAAACTTTTATATCGGGAAATTGCGGTATTCTGTGGGAGAAATGCCAGTTTTATCAATAAATGCCTTGATAAAACCGGATTCGCTGGCATAGCCGCACTGAAACGCGATCTCCTTGATACTCAGCCGCGTGGTTTTAAGGAGATGTCTTGCAGCGGTAATTTTTCTTTGGATGAGATATTCGTAGGGGGAGATATCCATGCTCTTCTTAAACGATCGGGTAAAATAAAATTTGCTGATGCCAATCGCGCGACAGACCTCATCGATGCTCTTGATTGTCGTGAAATTTTCATTAATATATGCGGCGCCCTGCCGGACCGGCTCTTTCATGTTGCTGCTCGTTTCCGTAAAAGGTATAACCATCTGGCATAAAACGCGATAGAGCATACAGGAGACCTCGCTTTCCGCGCAGAAACGGATATTTCGAAAAACGGAGATGATTTTGTAAATTTCGTCGTATACCGTGTGATCAACTGGAAAGGAATTTCCATTTCGTTCGATGAGCTTTAAAAGAAAATCGCGCGCGAAGCGTCCGTCAAAATGGATCCAAATAAACTCCGTATCCTGCTCGACACAATAAAAATGCTCTTTATAGCCATCGATCAGAACAATCTGCCCCTCGCGGGCAATAAATTCTTGCTTGGAATTTCCAAACTTAAAACAGCCGCTTTTGATGTAGCAAAGCAAAAGGGAATCGCAGCTTTTGCGTTTGACATAGTAGTTGGAATTACAATAAATGGAACCACATTCTACGACGTAAAAAAGCATGTCTTTTGCAAGTGCTGACGGCAGGTTGACAAAAAATTCTGAACCGGACATTACGCCTTTTTCGCGATGGAGCATAGCGATCTTTCCTTTCGGTATGATCTGTATGTACATATTATACTAAATAAACAGCGAGATATCAACAATATAACTTAGGTGGTATGAACGATGAAGCATATCAAAGCCTGTGTAGAAGTACTTTCCGCATCTGAAATCGAGCAGATTGACGGCGCGGCTCGTACCGTACTCGAGCAAGTCGGAGCACACGTGCCAAATCAGGAGGTTCTGAAACTGTGTGCTGAAAATGGCGCTGAGGTCGATTATCAGCAGGAAAAGATAAGAATACCGAAAACGGTAATCGGCGAATTGATTGAAGCGCTGCGTGCCCGAAAAGCGCTTGAAGTGGATACATATATCCGTAAGCCAAAAGCGAAAATATCCACACAGATCTATATGTATGATTACAGGACCCAGACGCGCCGGCTCGGGCTTGCGGATGACGTGCTGAAAGGCATTTGCCTTTTGAATCAGCTTGAAAGTTTTGAAACGACGAAATCGATTGTTATTCCGTCCGATGTGCCGGAGATTCTGGCGGATATCGTATCATTTCATATGTTGTTTACATATTCGACCAAACCGGGCGGCACCTATGTATTGTCCGCTAAAAGCGCGCCGTATATTATTGCCATGTTAAAAGCAATGGGCAGGCCGTGCAGTTATTTCCTTGAAACCGTATCTCCGCTCGGCTATCAAAAAACGAGCCTCGATATCGCGCTCGCTTTTGCGCGCGAAGGCGGCACGCTGACGAATGGACCGATGGTGATGGCGGGCGCCACGGGGCCGATGTCAATAGCCGGTACAATGACGCTCGCGACGGCTGAAATCCTGCTTTCGATTTTTGTGAATTATAGTCTGACGGGCAAACTGGATGAGCAGTATTCGAACAGCTGCCATACGATGGATCCGCAGACCATGCTTTGCTCGTTTGGGCTGCCAAATCAGGCGCTGTTTGCGGCTGCCTCCGCTCAAATGGCACGGTATTATGGATTGCGCTGCGCGACGAACTCCGCCATGACCGATGCGCTTGCATGTGATTTTCAAAACGGAATGGAGAAAGCGACCGGTCTTGTTTTTGCTGCGTTGTCAGGCTGCGCTTCAACGGGATGCATGGGCATTGCCGGCGCGGATCAAGGCCTCAGCCTGGAGCAAATCGTCCTGGATAATGAGATGTTCCGGTATGTCAACTACATTCTTGACGGATTTGAGGTCAATGAGCATGCTTTAGCCGTTGAAGCGATCCGCGAGGTGGGGATTGGAGGCAATTTCCTTTACAGTGAACACACGCTGGATTATCTGCACAGCGACTATCTATCGTCCAACCTCTTTGCACGCGAGGCGTTCGGCGGCAATCGCACGGACCTGCTTGACAGAGCGGCGCAGTTGGTAACGGCCTATACCAAAGATTATAAGGCGCTTGCGCCGGTCATTCCGGAGGAAAAAGCCAAGGAGCTTGACTACATCTTGGCTTGCGCGCGTAAAGAACTGGCATAGCTTTGTGAATGGGCGCATTCTGCAAAAATTTCTCGTTCATTTACATTTTTATTGCTATCAGCTTGAACCGAGAGGAGGGAATAAAGAGACGAGTATTCAGCGCATCTGCAATAATCAGAATGTTGAAAATGGGAGGCTGTTTTATGCCAAAGCACAGTGTGAAATTTGCAATCATTGGGGCTGGCAGCGTGTGCTTCTGCCCGGTGACGCTCAAGGACATTCTTTACAATGACAAAATCACATCGATTCCCGTTGAGATTACGCTCATGGACATTGCACCTGAGGCGCTTCGGGTAAGCGGCGATTTTGCAAAACGCCTGATTGCTCACACCGGGCGCGAGGGGGTTCGGCTGAATACCACGACCAGCCTGGAAGAGGCACTGGGGGGAGCGGACTTTGTTATTACAGCGATCGAAGTGGACCGTTACCGCTATTGGTCGATGGACTTTCATATTCCGCGCAGGTACGGCTTCCGTCAAATTTATGGGGAAAATGGCGGACCCGGCGGCATGTTCCATATGCTCCGCAACCTCCCGCCCATGCTTGAGATCGCTCATGCGATGGAGCGCATTTGCCCGGAAGCCTGGCTGCTGAATTATACCAATCCCGAGGCCAAACTGATCGAGGCGATAACAAAGCTGACAAAGATCAAATGCGTCGGGCTCTGCCATGGTCCGGAAATCGGCTGGGATATGGTGGCGGAGTTTCTGGATCGAGACAGAGACAGTATCGATATCAAGGTAGCCGGCCTCAATCATTTCGGATGGGTAACGCAGATACGCGACCGTAGTACGGGAGAAGATCTGTATCCTCTCCTGCGTGAACGGGAGCGGAAAGCCGACTGGCTGTCGCAGTGGGACGAGGTTGCGCTCTCACGCGTGATGTTGCGCACATTCGGGTTATTCCCATATCCTGGTTCCAACCACATTGGTGAATACATCGCATGGTCGGACGAGTTTCTTGCGGCGGCAAAGGCACAGTACTTTTTCGACCCCGTAACGGATGATCCCTGGAATGGTGGCGACATTCCGGAATTTATCTATAACTGCTGCAGAAAGCCGTTTGAACGGCCGTATTTTAACGACAATGCCGCTGGGAGCGCGGGGGATCCCGGCTATCTCGATAAATTTTCTGTTTTGGAAAAGGGCAGCGGTTACACCAATGAATACGGCATACATATTGCGCAGGCAATTTTGTTTGATGAAACAATCAGCCTGACCGGCGTAAATTTGATGAACAATGGCGCGATCCCAAATCTGCCATGCGATATGGTGGTGGAGGCGCCTGCGGTGGCGGACGCGCATGGCGTACGGCTGGAGAAAGCCGAACCGCTGCCTGCGGCGGTCGCATCCATGATCGCACGGCAGGGAACGATCCATCAGCTGCTCATCGACGCTTATTGTGAGAAATCCAGAAATAAACTTCTCCAGGCAATGCTGATTGATCCCACGGTGTCAACTTATCAAAACGCGGTGGCTCTCATTAATGAAATGTGCGAGCGCCAGAAGGAGATCCTTCCCCCGATGTTTTGGTGATCCGCCACAGCGAGCGGTATGATAACAAGCGTGCAAAACATTCAATAAATAAAAATTCAGGAGGAATCAAGATGAAAAAGTTTTTTGCACTTGTTCTCGCGGCAGTTATGTGTTTCAGCCTTTTCAGCGCCTGCGCTGATTCGCAGCAACCGTCCGAACAGCAGCCTTCAGAGCAGCAGCCTGAGCAGCAGACTGAACAGCAGCCGGCGGAGAAGACCCTTGCAGAAAAGCTTAAGGTAGACCCGGATGAGAAACAGACGATAACGGTCATGTCGTGGCATCACACAGCTCAGCGTCGTGAATTAATGGACAAAACGATCGCGCGTTTTAATGAGAAATATCCGAACATCACGATCGAGCATAACCCTGTGGAAGACTACACCCAGGCCTATAAGCTTGCGTTTGACTCGGGAGACGCCCCGGATATTGTCTATGTCGACGATACAAACCAGAACCTTCTCTGGCGTCATGGTTATCTGATGGATATCGCGGATATCGTAGAAGAGATGAATTGGGCCGAACATGCAAAGCCCGGCGCGCTTGAATATCAGAATGTGCGTACACCCGGGGAGATTTACAGCGTTCCGTATATCAGCGGTCCGCGCGTGGTCTGGTACAACAAGGCGATTTTTGACGAACTGAAGCTTGAGGAGCCCACAACGCTGGAAGAGTTCAACGCTCTTCTTGCCAAGGTCAAAGAAGCAGGTTATATCCCCTTTGAGGCATCGGTCAGAACGCTTCTCTGGCATATCGACGGCGTCCTTTTTGGAACTACTCCGCTTGAAGATATCACCAAGTGGTATTATCTGGAAGAATCCACACCCGCATATAAGGAAGGCCGTCGCGCCGCGCTTGATCAGGTGAGCGAGTGGGTGGAAAAGGGATATTTCAGAGACGGTGTTACTTCAATCGACCACAATAATCTGAACGTGCTCTTTGGCCGCGGCGAAACGGCGTTTTATGTTGCCGGCGCGTCGGCTGCTGCGCCGCTCCATGAATCGGGTATTGAAGTAGGCGCGTTCGCCTTCCCGAGGAAGTCAGAGGATTTCCCGTCCGTGCTGGTAGATGCGTCTGACAGTGCATGGGCGATCAGGGCGGATCTGCCGGAAGAAAAGCTGGCCGCGACGGTCGCGTTTATTGATCAGTTCTTTACAAAAGAGACGACGAAGGATTGGGTCGAAGGCGGCTTTGTCACGCTGATGAATTTTGACGTCTCCGACGCGCAGATTCCTCCGCAGCAGATGGCGGCGCTGGAGGCCACAAAAGATTCACAGATGGGCTACTTCCTGGATAATGCGGTGCCCGGCCTGCTCAACTCCATGGAGATATTAAACGCAAGACTGCTCCTCGGTGAAATTGACGGCGCGGGATACGACGAAGCAATCGACGCCGAGTATGAAAAGCTCAAGGCGGAAGAACTTGCAAAGCGCAATTAACCTGTCAGCACACTGATACACGCGGCACTGCGCGTG
>CAKTWY010000003.1 GCA_934630445.1 uncultured Eubacteriales bacterium | reverse complement strand
TGCGCACAAATTTCATGGCGTGCCGTCGGAGACGGCACATGCCAATCATACCATAAACGTTTTACGTTTATGGTATGATATCCGCAGACATGATATCTGCATAACTGAAAGGCTCTTTTTTTCTGCCCTGCGGCGGGAAAGCGATGCGTTCGCAATGCTGTGATAAGGCAGAGCTGCGTGCTGCAGGTTGATGCATTCTTGTTTTCGCTTCAGCAGATGGTTCAAAGCAAAGCCATACCACAATATAAGGTGAGTGTCGGAGGGAAACATGAAAGAGGCAAATTCGTGTCACAAGCTCAAAAGCGCCAGGGGCGGATCGGCGATGTTCCTGATGTGCTTTCTCGCATATGCTTCCACATATGTCGGGCGGCTCAATTATTCCGCGGCAATGGCACAGATGCTTTTGAGCAATGTCATCACCAAGACGCAGGGAGGAACCATCTCCACGGTATATTTTTTCTGTTACGGCGGAGGGCAGCTGATCAACGGCTTCATCGCTGACAAGGCGTCGCCGTATAAACAGATTACCATCGGCATCCTCGGCGCGGCGCTTGCAAATCTCGGCATGTATTTTGCGCCTGGCTATGTGCTGATGGCCCTCCTCTGGGGCCTGAACGGCTATTTCCAGTCGCTTGTATGGGCGCCCATTCTGCGCATCGTGGCCCAGGTCATCCCGGACAGCCTGCAGAAAAAATCATTGATGGGCCTGGCAAGCACAACGGCTATCGGCTCGCTGAGCGCGTATCTTCTGTCATCGGCGGTCATGACGGTGCTTTCATGGCAGTACGTCTTCCTGGCTTCCGCCGCAGTGATGCTCATCAGCTGTGGTATATGGGTGGTAAAGACGCGGCTGATTCTGCGTGAAGACGAGGGCATCACGGCGGCTGATATTCCTGCGCCGGCAATGCCGCAGGAGGCTGCGCCACGGGAACCAGTGGAGCCGAAGGGCGCGCCGCAAATCGCGGCGCACAGCCTTTGGTGGCTTCTCGCCGCGTCGGGGCTGGCTGTCGTGATCATTCCGCTTATGATAAACGGCATGCTGAAAGACGGGATGACGGCGTGGATCCCGACGTTTCTGACGGAAATATTCCATGCTCCGGCACAGCTGGCGGTGCTTGCTTCAACGCTGCTGCCGGTGATCAATCTTACCGGCGCGTATGCTGCGTATTATATAAATGACCATTTCTTCCATAATGAGGTCGCGACGTCCAGTTTTTTCTTTGCGCTGTCCGGCGTGTGCGTGACGCTGCTGTACTTTTTCAGCGGCGTGAATATGATTTTCACCATGCTCCTTTTTGCGATCGTCACTTCGTCGATGCTTGCAATCAACACCATGCTGGTGAGTCTCGTTCCCGTGCGCTTCGGCCGCTATGGGAAAACGGCCACCATGTCCGGCATTTTCAATTCCATGGCATATATCGGATGTGCGATCTCCAATTATTTGATTGGTTATATTTCCGAGCTTTTCGGCTGGAATACGACAATCATCGTCTGGGCGGTATGCTGTGCCCTGGCAGTGGCAGGCTGCGCGCTCGCTGCCGGCAGATGGAAAAAATTTGCGCTTTCCGATGAGAGCGTCAGCGCCTGAGTGCGGCGGCAGTATAAAAAACCGGGCCAAACGGCCCGGTTTTTTATACTGCAGAAAACGGAATTAACAACAGGTTCACCACTGGCGGTTCTTTATGGAATATACTGTAAAATAGAAGAAAATTTCATGCGCGGTTTCTCATTTGAAACAAATTTTATAAAAGTGTTGCTAATATTGCCGTCTTTGGTGTAATATAAAATGGTATGATTATGCCGCGTATGCCCGTTGCGGCGTTCAGTGGGAGATGGATTCCTTGGATATGGAGAATGATAAGATAAATGCCGCCCGGCCGCCGGAGAAGAAGGAAAAGGGCGGGGAATTCAATATTAAAAGCGAGCTGTTCGACTGGGCGGAATCACTTGTCGAGACGCTGGCAGTCGTGATCCTGATTTTCACGTTGCTTTTTCGCTTCCTCGGGGTACAGGGAACGTCGATGGTTCCGACGCTGCACGACAGAGACTGGATCCTTGTGCGGAATCTCTACAACGGAATGCCCGAGCACGGCGACATCATCGTGCTGAAAAAAGAGAGCTTTTTGGATCAGCCCATCGTCAAGCGTGTGATAGCAACGGAAGGGGATACGATTGATATCAACTTTCAGACGCACGAGGTCACAGTCAACGGCGAGGTCTTATATGAGCCTTATATCAATGAAGAGACGCGCCGTATGGGGGATATGATCTTTCCGCAGACAGTGCCGGAAGGGTGCGTGTTCGTGCTCGGCGACAATCGCAACGGCAGCACCGACAGCCGCTTTACCGAGGTGGGGATGATCGATAAGCGCTACATCCTTGGCAAGGCTGTTTTCCGCGTTCTTCCTGTCAGCAGGTTTGGAAGCATAGAATAACGAGGTTTTTGAAGAATGAATATACAGTGGTATCCGGGACATATGGCGAAAACACGCCGTATCATCACGGAAAACCTGAAAAATGTTGACGTCGTCTGTGAGGTGGTCGACGCGCGCATCCCGCAGGCAAGCAGGAACCCGGATATCGACGCGCTTGCAGGCGCGAAGCCGCGCCTGATGATCTTAAACCGTGTGGATCAGGCGGACCCGGCGGCGACGAAGCGCTGGACGGCATATTTCGCCTCCCTCGGGTACGCGGTGATCGAGACGGACGGGAAAAAAGGCACGGGCGTGGCAAAGTTCGTTCCGGCGGTGCGCGGGCTGATGAAGGAAAAGATTCAGCGCCAGGCGCAGCGCGGCATGCTTACCCAGCAGGTCAAGGCCATGATCGTCGGTATCCCCAATGTGGGGAAGTCCACGATCATCAACAAGCTTGCCGGCAAGCGGGCCGCCCAGGCGCAGGACCGCCCGGGCGTGACGCGCGCGAAGCAGTGGTTCTTTGTCGGGGACGGGCTCGATCTGATGGATACGCCGGGCATTCTCTGGCCGAAACTCGACGATGAGCATACGGGTCTTTGCCTGGCTTTTACCGGTGCGATCCGCGACGAGATCATGGATACGGAGACGCTTGGCTGCAAGCTGATGGAGACGCTTGCCGTGCGGGCAAAGGGCGCTTTGGAGGCGCGCTACGGCATCACGGAGGAGAAGATCGAGCAGGCCAACGCCAGCCAGTGGCCCGGCTATGAGCTGTTGAAGGCAGCCGGGCGCAGGCGCGGCTTTCTTGTGTCGGGGGGAGAGATCGATACTGAGCGCATGGCGAAGATCCTGCTCGACGAGTTCCGGGCGGCGAAGCTCGGGCGCATTACGCTCGAGATGCCGCCCAGCAGCGGGGAGGGCAGCGATGCCTAAACATACGCAGAAAAAGCCGCCCGCCGATTTTTGGACGATTGAAAACGCATGCATGGAGGAAGGATACCGCCTCGTCTGCGGGATCGACGAGGCGGGGCGCGGACCGCTCGCGGGCCCGGTTTTTGCAGCGGCTGTGATATTGCCGCAGGGCCTTTTGATCGACGGGCTTGACGACTCCAAAAAACTGTCGGAAAAAAAGCGCGAAGCGCTGTTTGATGTGATCCGGGAGAAGGCTGCCGCCTTTGGGATTGCCAGCGCCGACGAGAGGGAGATCGATGCGCTCAATATCCTGAACGCGACTATGCTCGCGATGCACCGTGCGCTTTTGGCCCTCGGCGCGACGCCTGATTTGGCACTTATCGACGGGAACTGCGCGCGCGGCTTTACGATCCCGACGCGCTGCATCATCGGGGGCGACGGGAAGAGCGCATCCATCGCGGCCGCTTCGATCCTTGCAAAAGTGAGCCGTGACCGCCTGATGCGCGCGCTGGATGCGGAATATCCGCAGTACGGCTTCGCGGTACATAAAGGGTACGGCACGAGGGCGCACCGCGAAGCGATTCTGCAATACGGTCCGTGTGCCATTCACCGAAAGAGCTTTCTCACAAAAATTTGCGCGGAGGACCTTCGATAAGGTCCTCTATGTAGGAGAGATCGAATTGCCCCAGAAAAAAGGAAGCGCGCAGCTGCGCGGCAGATGGGGGGAAGCGGCTGCCGCCGCTTATTTGAGACAAAAGGGATATGCAATCGACGCGGCCAATTACCGCACGCGCTTTGGCGAGATCGATCTGATCGCATCCAAGGACGATCTAATCGTTTTTGTGGAAGTGAAACTTCGCGCAAGCGCGGAGTTTGCCCGTCCGATGGAGTTTGTCACGCCCGCCAAACAGCAGAAGATCGTTCTGACCGCCGGTCAGTGGCTGGTAGAGCACGGCGAGGGGAAGCAGCCGCGTTTTGATGTGATCGAGATCATCGCGCCCGAACGGCTGAACGAGCCGCCCAAAGAGCTGCGCCATATCGAAAACGCCTTTCACGCTTAGCCGCCGAACGATGATATTTGAAAGGGGGCATGTCCTATCGGCATCCGGTATTTTGACTGCCATTGCGATACGATCTGGCGTCTGCACGAAACCGGTGAAGCACTCGTGGAGAATACGGGGCATATCGATCTTCGGCGGGCGGCCTGCTATACGCCGTATGTGCAGCTGTTCGCCATTTGGGATGACGCCCGCCTGTGGAAAGAGCCAGGCGAAGCGAACGCGCGGTTTCGGTCGCTGATGCGCACCGCCGAGTCGGAATTTGAAAAAAATCAGGATTCCATCGTCTTTTGCAAAACAGCCGATGCGCTTCGCTGCGCTGTGGATGAAAAGAAGAATGCCGCACTCCTCATGGTCGAGGGAGCGGAACTTCTGGGAGACGCGCCGGACGCGCTTGATGATGCGTTCAGGCTTGGAGTAAAGGCTGTTACCATTACATGGAACCATGAAAACGCGTACGGCTGCCCGGCTTCTGTCGATCAGAAAAAAGGCCTTACCGAACGCGGCAGGGAGCTGATCGGCGCGCTTGAGAGCCGAAGGATGCTTGTGGATGTGTCTCATTTGTCGGAGCGCGGTTTTTGGGATGTGGCGGAGTGTGCCGCGCGCCCCTTTATCGCCACGCATTCCAATGCGCGCGCCGTCTGCGGACACCGGCGCAACCTCACAGATGAACAGATCTGCCATTTGATCCGCACGGGCGGCATATGCGGCGTCAATCTTTATGACGCGTTTGTAAAAGACGGCGGCGGGGCACGTATTGCAGACGTTCTTCGCCATATCGAACATATCCTGGCCCTGGGCGGCGAGCATGTGCTTGCCATGGGAGGGGATCTGGACGGCTGTGAGACGCTTCCCGAAGGGATCGGCGGCGTGCAGGATGTTCAGAAGATCTATACAGAAACGGAAAAAGCATTTGGCAGGGCAATTGCGGACGCTGTTTTTTTTGACAATATGTACCGCTTTTTCTGCCAGCAAATATGAAGGATCAGCCGGCCGCCGGAGATAAGCCGGTGGCGCACAGAAGGCATTACATAAAGGAAGGAACAAGAGCATGAAATATGTCAGCACCCGCGGCAGCAGCGGCGAGCACAGCGCTGCAGAGGCGATCGCACTGGGCCTTGCGCCGGATGGCGGCCTTTTTACGCCGGTATCGTTTCCCCAGCTGAGCCAGTCTGATTTTGAAGCGCTTTATCCCATGCAGTATGATGCGCGCGCGGCGCGCATTCTGTCGCTGTTTCTCGATGATTACTCGGAGGAAGAGCTTTCGGAGTATACAAAGGCGGCGTACAGCGCGCAGAAGTTTAATGCCGGCCGCGTCGCGCCGGTCGTGAAGCTTTCCGATCAGGAGTACATGCTTGAGCTGTGGCATGGTCCGACCTGCGCGTTTAAGGATATGGCGCTGCAGCTCCTGCCGCATCTGATGACGGCCGCTCTTCGCAAAACGGGAGAAAAGCGCACGGCCTGCATCCTGGTCGCCACGTCCGGCGACACGGGCAAAGCTGCGCTCGAGGGGTTTTGCGATGTCGACGGTACGCAGATCCTTGTCTTTTATCCGGAAAACGGCGTCAGCACCATTCAGAAGCTCCAGATGACGACCCAGGCGGGCAACAATGTCGGAGTCGTTGCCATCCGCGGGAATTTTGACGACGCGCAGACCGCCGTCAAGGAGATCTTTTCCGACGACGCGATCGAACGCCTGCTCGATCAGAACGGAAAGTTTTTCTCCTCCGCCAACTCCATCAACTGGGGCAGGCTCGTTCCGCAGATCGCATACTACATTTCCGCATATTGCGATATGGTCGTCAAAGGTGAGATCGTCTATGGAGACAAGGTCAACATCTGCGTTCCTACGGGGAATTTCGGCAATATTCTGGCTGCGTACATCGGCATGCGCATGGGTCTGCCGGTGAACCGCCTGATCTGTGCGTCCAATTCGAACAATGTCTTGACGGACTTTTTCCTCAGCGGGGGGCGCTACAACGCTAATCGCCGCTTCTATGAAACGATGTCGCCGTCGATGGATATCCTGGTTTCCAGCAATCTGGAGCGCCTTTTGTACTACGCTTCGGAGGAAAACAGCGCATACGTGGCAGAGCTGATGGAGGCGCTCGCGGAAAAGCGCGAGTATGTGATCAGCGCCGCCATGGCCGAGGAGATCAGCGCCGTGTTCGATGCCGGCATGTGCGACGAGGCGTCGACTGCCGCGACGATCGAGCATCTGTTCCGGAAGGAGAACTATCTCTGCGATCCGCACACTGCGGTGGCGGTGGACGTATATCGCCAGTATGCGCGCCGGACGGGCGACCAGACGAAGACGATCATCGCCTCCACGGCCAGCCCCTTTAAGTTCTGCGCGTCTGTGCTGCGCGCGCTGGGAGAGGACGTGCGTACAGACGGACCGGAGCTGATCGGGCTTCTTGAACTGAAGACGGGACGCACCGCTCCGCTGCCGCTGTCTGAACTGTCGCGCAGGGAAGTGCGTTTCCGTCAGACGGTAAATAAAGAGGAGATCACGAAGGCTGTGCTGCAGTCTTTACAGATCGAGGCGTAAATTTATGTAGAGCGAAAAGATCCGCAGATCTTTTCGCCCGGTATAGCGAGCTTACTTCTTTTCAAAGGTGGAGCAGAGCGTTTCGCTGCACTGGCATGCGGACGGGTTGCCGACGTTGATCTTATCCGCACTGCAGTGATCGCCATTGCAGTGGTATCTGCAGTTTACCACAGAGCAGAGGACGCCTTCGTTTTCATGAGAATTCATAGGATAGTTCTCCTTCCGTTTGTTTAAGATGTTGCACAGTCTGCCCGTGCGGTTTTAGTATCTGGCGCACAGCGGCATTTTATTCTGTCAATATCCGCCGCAGCGCCAGCAAAAATTTTTTGAAGGGAGCCGGAAATGGGCCTGTACGCAATAGCTGATTATCACTTGTCCGAAAGCGTCGACAAGCCGATGGATATTTTCGGCGGGGCATGGGAGAATTATACCGAAAAGATCAAAGCCGGCCTTCAGGAAACCATGAAAAGCGATGACGACGTCCTGATCGTCGGAGGCGATTTTTCCTGGGGGATTGACCTGAAGGAAGCGCTCGCGGATTTTCGACTGCTCGCATCTTATCCCGGGCAGAAGATTCTGCTCAAGGGCAACCACGATCTGTGGTGGGATACGCTTACAAAGCTCACACGCATTCTGGCGGAGAACGGGCTTTTTCACATATCGTTTTTATTTAACAACTGCTATGTATATAAAGATATCGCTCTGTGCGGCACGCGCGGCTGGTTTTTTGAAGAGGAGCGCTCTGACAGCCATGATGAAAAGGTCTTCCGGCGGGAACTTCTGCGCCTGGAAGCGTCGCTGAACGCGGCACGCCAAACGGCGGCTGAACGGATCTACTGTTTTCTGCATTACCCGCCGTTGTACCAGGGGTATCGCTGCGATGAGATTCTGGATATCATGAAGCGCTACGGCGTAGCGCGCTGTTATTACGGACATCTGCACAGCCACAGCCAGCGCCTGGCGGTCCAGGGGGTGCAGGAGGGAATTGATTTTCGCCTGATTGCAGCTGACTATATGAATTTTCGCCCTGCGCTGATTGAAGAATAAAAAAGAGTGGCATAATGGCATGGAATCTGCTACAATAATATTTCGGAACATATTACTAGGAGGATATTGAAATATGAAACTGAACAAGGTGGAAAAAGAAGAAAAGAGCATCGTATCGCTTGAGATCGCAGTCGACAAGGCGGCGTTTGACGCAGCGTGCGAAAAGGCGTATCACAAGAACGTCTCGAAAATCAATGTTCCTGGCTTCCGCAAGGGCAAGGCGCCGCGCAAGATCATCGAAAAGATGTACGGCGAGGGCTTTTTCTACGAGGAAGCGATTAATATATGCTATCCTGAAGCGTATGAAGCGGCGCTCAAAGAGTCCGGCACCGAGCCTGTCGGCCCCTGCGATATCAACATTTCTTCCATCGATGAGAACGGCTTTGTCTTTGTCGCCAAGGTACCGGTTAAACCGGAAGTGACGCTTGGGGCATACAAGGGCCTTTCGGCCGAGTATGTCGAGCCGGTTGTTACCGACGAGGACGTGCAGGGTGAAATTGAGCGCGTGGCGGAGCGCAACGCGGCCATTTCTACCGTTGAGCGCGAGATCAAGGCGGGCGACACCGCGGTATTTGACTTTGACGGCTCTGTCGACGGCGTTCCTTTTGAGGGCGGCAAGGCGGAGAATTACTCCCTCGTTATCGGTTCCGGTCAGTTCATCCCCGGGTTTGAAGATCAGCTGATCGGCCTGAAAGCCGGGGATGAGAAGGACGTTAACGTCACCTTCCCCGAGCAGTATCATGCGGAGGAACTTGCTGGAAAGCCCGCTGTCTTTAAGTGCAAGATCCATGAAGTCAAGGAGACCATCAAGCCCGAGATCGACGATGAGTTTGCAAAGGATGTTTCGGAGTTTGATACGCTCGAGGCATATAAAGCTGATATCCGCGCTAAAATGATGGAGAGCCGCAAGCGCGCCTCCGACAATGCGTTTGAAGAGAAGCTGATGGATCAGGTCGTTGAAAATATGCAGGCCGACGTGCCGGAAGCGATGTATGAGTCGCAGCTCGACCAGATCGTGGAGGATTTTGGATATCGTCTTTCCATGCAGGGCCTGTCGCTCGAGGCTTATCTGAAGATGAACCAGATGGAAATGGGTGCATTCCGCACCATTTTCAGAGAGCAGGCGGAGAAGCAGGTCAAATCCCGTCTCGCGCTGGAGAAAATTGCGGAAGTTGAGAAGTTTGAGATCACCGACGAGGATGTCGAAAAGGAGTATGCCCAGATGTCCGAGCGCTACGGTGTCGAGCTGGAGCGTGTAAAGACCGCCATTGATGAGAAGTCCGTTCGTGAGAACCTCGCGGTCAACCGCGCGGCGGAGCTTGTGCGCGAGAGTGCGGTGAAGACCGAGCCGAAGGCGGAAGAGGAAGCGCCGGCAGAAAAGAAGGCGCCGGCGAAGAGATCCCGTTCGAAGAAGGCCGCCGACGCGGAGAAGGCTGCTGATGCGGAGTAATTTCCGCTTTCTCTGACCAGGCACTTTCATCCTTGTTTTTGCTGCATCGGGCTGAGAGAAGCTACATATAAGGGGGCGGCAGACCGCCGCCCCCTTGTATATCTGAAAGGAGAAATTGGTATGAGTTTAGTTCCTATGGTCGTAGAGCAGACGAGCCGCGGTGAGCGTTCGTATGATATTTATTCGCGTCTTTTAAACGACCGCATCGTATTTTTGTCCGAAGAGGTCAATGACGTCACTGCGAGCCTTGTAGTCGCGCAGCTTCTCTATCTCGAGGCGCAGGACCCCGATAAAGAGATCCAGTTTTATATCAACAGCCCGGGTGGTTCTATCACGGCGGGCATGGCGATCTACGACACGATGAATTATATCAAGTGCGACGTATCGACCATCTGCATCGGCATGGCGGCGAGCATGGGCGCATTTTTATTGACAGCCGGCAAGAAAGGAAAGCGCCTGGCGCTTCCCAACAGCGAGATCATGATCCATCAGCCGCTCGGCGGCATGCAGGGCCAGGCAACGGACATGAAGATCCACGCCGAGCATATCCTCAGAGTGCGCGACAGAATGAACCGCCTGATGAGCGAGGCCACCGGTCAGCCGATCGAAGTGATCCGCCGTGATACGGAGCGCGACAACTTCATGACCGCGCAGGAGGCGATGGAATACGGCCTCATTGACAAGGTGATCGATAAAAGATAACGAGGTGTGCCATGGCGACGAGCGATAAAAAAACTGTCCGCTGCTCCTTCTGCGGAAAAACGCAGGAGGAGACAAAAAAAATCATAGCGGGCCCTTCCGCGTATATCTGCGACGAATGCATCAAGCTCTGCGTCGACATTATTGAAGACGACGAGGATATACGCGCGAAGAAAGAGGCCGAGGTGCCGCAGACGCTTCCAGCGCCGCAGGAGCTGAAAGCGGTTCTGGACGAATATGTCGTGGGGCAGGACGACGCCAAGCGCGCCCTGAGCGTCGCGGTCTATAATCATTATAAGCGTATTTATTACGGCAGCGATGAGGACGTGGAGCTGCAGAAGAGCAATATCCTCCTTCTCGGGCCGACAGGCTGCGGCAAGACGATGCTCGCCCAGACGCTTGCGCGTGTGCTGCAGGTACCCTTTGCCATTGCCGACGCGACGACGCTCACAGAGGCGGGGTATGTCGGCGAGGATGTGGAGAACATCCTTCTACGGCTGATACAGGCTGCGGATTTTGATGTGGAACGCGCGGAAAAGGGCATTATCTATATCGACGAGATCGATAAGATCTCGCGCAAGAGCGAGAATCCTTCCATCACGCGAGACGTCAGCGGCGAGGGCGTGCAGCAGGCGCTCTTGAAGATCCTGGAGGGCACGGTGGCCAATGTTCCGCCGCAGGGCGGGCGCAAGCATCCGCATCAGGAGTTTATTCAGATCGATACGTCGAATATCCTCTTTATCTGCAGCGGTGCGTTTGACGGACTTGAAAAAATCATTGAAAAGCGTATTGGCAACCAGGGCATCGGCTTTGGCGCCGAGATCGAGAGCAGGAAGAACCGCGATGTCAGCGCGATCTTAAAGCAGGTCGAACCGCACGATATCCTGAAATTTGGCCTGATCCCGGAGCTTGTCGGCCGCCTTCCGCTTATTGTAACGCTGCAGGCACTCGACCGGGAGAGCCTGATCCGCATTCTGACAGAGCCCAAAAACGCCATCACCAAGCAGTATCATAAGCTTTTTGCGTATGACGGCGTTGAGCTTGAATTTGAACGCGAGGCGCTGGAAGCGGTGGCAGATAAGACCATCGCGCGCAACACTGGCGCGCGCGGGCTGCGTTCTGTCCTTGAGGGCAGGATGACGGATATCATGTACGATATTCCCTCCGACCGCACGGTGGAGAAGGTCGTCATTACCAAGGAGACGATCGAAGACGCCGCGCCGCCGCGCATTGTCCGCAATCCTGCCGGGCGGCTGCTTTCCACAAAGCGTCTGCCGGAGAAAAAGGCGGCAAAAAAACGGGCATAATCCAAACGGGCACGCTGCAGAGCGCGCCCGTTTTTCTGTGTTCAAGGTGTAACGCGGCGGGGCGCTTTCCGGTCTTTTAGAGTGAAGGGAATTTGTCCGGGCGGGATAGGAGTAGGGGATGGACGACAGGCAGATCATTGATCTCTATTGGCAGCGCTCCGAAAAGGCGATCGCAGAAACGGCAGACAAGTATGGCAGCTATTGCCGGGCGATTGCCTTTCATATCCTGTGTAACGACGAGGACAGTGAGGAGTGTGTCAATGACACGTATCTGAAAGCGTGGGGCGCGATGCCGGAGCAGCGCCCGGCCAGACTGGCCGCCTTTCTCGGGAAAATCACGCGCAACCTTGCCCTGCACCGATACGAAGCGTATGGCGCACGCAAGCGCGGCGCAGGGCAGGTTCCGCTGGCGCTGGAAGAGCTGCGGGAATGCCTTCCTGCGCCGGACAGCGTGGAACGCGCCGTTGACGATATCGTGCTCGGAGAGATTTTGAACAGCTTTCTGTCCGCTCTGCCGGCGGAAAGCAGGAAGATTTTTATGCGGCGGTATTGGTATCTGGCTTCCATTCGGGAGATCGCACAGGAATACTATATCAGCGAAAGCAAGGTGAAAGTAACCCTGCTGCGCACAAGGGAAAAGCTGAAGCTGTTTTTGGAGAAAGAAGGGGTTGCGCTGTGAAAGCCAGGCGGATTTTAGAGGCCCTCGGCAGGGTGGACGAGAAATATGTCGAGGAGGCCGCCACGGGGAGAAAACACACCGGAATAAAATGGGGAACCATGGCCGCATGTTTTTGCGCTGTACTGGCCGTTTCTGCCGTCATGCTGTTTTGGGAAAAGCCGCAGACGCCGGATGCCGGAAGCAGCCCAGGGGATTTGCCGCCTCACATTGTTGTGAATGAAAAAACCTATCTGATCTCTTCCCATATGGCTGTGAGCGAAGCATGCCCGGCGGGATTTGTGTATGCGGGGGAAAGCGAAATGGGCGGTATGGGCAGCTGCGCCTATTATGTCAGCCCCGACATGCCGCAATGGGTGTATGTCTATCATGATGTGAATACGGACGGAACAGTTGACGATACGGGCACGCTGACGCGCACGGAAACGCACAAGGCATATGTCCGTTATGTGGATATCGAAATACGGGGAAAAGATTTTGTCTGCTATAACGGGCAGCTTTACATTTCCCTCTGGAGCGCCGATCCCGACGGCGAGCGTGCCGATCTGCCGCGCGCGTTTTACGATCAGATGAAGGACGCCTATGGTGTGCGTATCGAAGCGGCGCAGCCGCCCGACGGCTTTATCCTGGCGGGGCAGGCCGCGTTCTCCGGTTATGACACGGTGCCGGCAGGGGAACTCAGCAGCAATGTGCCACAGGCAGAAGTCTATGTCAGTTCGGATGATGGCAATGCAGTGCTGGTCTCCACGCAGTGGCATACAGCGGGGGGGAAAAGCGCGGGGGAAAGCGTGCATAGCGGATACGATATATATGTTCTCTGCGATCAGCCCCGCTGATAAAATCGAATTTTTGATTACAGAGCAATAAAAATTTTCCAATTTCATGTTCCCTTCATTTTCCTGTGATATCTTATGGTCACAGACATGAGACGATCCCGCTGTGCGGGAGTCAGGAGGAATGAACTATGAACATGAAAAAGAAAGTACTGTTCGCAATCTCTTCTGCCGCAGTGGTGGCAGCGCTTGCCTTTGGTGCGACCGCGGCGGCTTCGGCTGCAACACTGCGTGAGATCAGAAACACAGCGGCGGCCTGCGTGCCGGATACGGCGGAAATGATCTCCACTGAGGAAAACGGAAGCAAGTATGAAATTTGCTTTTATGACAGGGAAGAGGGCCGCACATATGAGGTCGAAGTGAGCCGCCGCACCAGGACAGTGAAAAAGATCGAGACGGAACTGGATGATGACAGCGGCGCGCAGGAAGTGCTTCTTTCATACGAAGAGGCCGAAGCGCTTGTGAAAGATCTGTACGCTTCCGCAGAGATCAAGTCGATCGAGCTGATGCGCGATGACGGCCTGTATGAATATGATATTTCCTTTGAGGCGGCTGACTGCTATGGAAGCGTTGCGCTGCATGCCGGCAACGGCACCGTATTGGAAAGCAAGATCCGCATGGGAGCGCCGGTCGTTATCCCGGTGTCAAGCGGCGCGCAGCAGGGCGTGCAGGATGCAGGCTCGTTTCTGACAATGGAAGCAGCGTCTCAGGCGGTGCTTGAGATCGTACCGGATGGGAATGTAACCGATATCGACTTTGACCGTGACGACGGCAGGTATGTGTTCGAGGCCGAGGTCTATAAAGGCGGGTATGAATATGACGTTGTGATCGATGCCGTGTCAGGAGAGAAGATATCCTCCGCCCGCCGTGCACAGGGTAAGGCGCCGACTGAGAAGACGCCCGTCACCGATGAGAAGGCGGCAAACAGAGACAACGCTGCGCAAGCAAACGGACAGGATGCCGATTACATCGGGGTGGCCAAAGCGAAGGAAACCGCACTGGAGCATGCCGGGCTGACGGCAGCGGATGCCGTTTCCGTTCGGGCGGAGCTGAAGGTGGAATCCGGCATTGCCAGGTATGACGTCTCTTTTGAGACGGATGAGGCGATCTACCGCTATAAAATACATGCCGTCACTGCGGCAGTCCTTTCCGACAGCAGAGAAAAGAAAAACGGAGAGAGCGTGCCGGTGGACTATATCGGCGTGGCGGCAGCCAAAACCGCTGCACTGAAGCATGCAGGGGTTAAAGAAAGCAGCGCTTCCTTTACAAAGGCAAAGCTCGATGCGGATGACGACGGCGATGCTGTATATGACATCGAATTTTATACGGCAAGCACGCATTATGATTATGAAGTAAACGCCGTAAGCGGCAACATTGTCTCCGCACAGCAGAAGCCGAGAAATACCGCTCCTGCAGATCAGGTGATCGGGGAAGAAAAAGCGAAACAGATCGCCTTAGAGCATGCGGGTGTTTCCGCTTCCAAGGCCGCTTTCACGAAAGTGAAGCTGGATTGGGATGACGGAAAGCAGGTCTATGAAATCGAGTTTTATCAGAAGAATCAGGAATACGATTACGAGATTGACGCGCTGACCGGGAAGGTCCTGGAGTTTGATCATGACGCGGAGAGCTACACACCGCCCAAAGATGAGCAGGATGTGATCGGAACCGAAAAAGCCCGCTCCATCGTTTTGAAAAAAGCCGGCAATGGAGCGGAGATCGTCAAAATTAAGCTTTCTTATGACGATGGAAAGGCGTATTATGAAGGCGAAGCCCGCACCAATGAAGCTAAATACGAGTTCGAGCTCGATGGCGTGACCGGAACCATCGTTGAATGGGAGACGGAAAAACGCGACAAACCCGCTTCAGGCGGACAGGAGGGCGCCTATATCGGCCAGACCAAGGCACGCTCCATCGTGCTGGCTAAGATCGGCGGAGACGACGCGCGTATTGTCGAGCTGGAGCTTGACAGGGACGACGGAAAGGTCGTATATGAAGGGGAAGCGCGCGATGCGCGCAATGAGTATGAATTTGAGATCGACGCTTATACAGGCGTGATCCTGTCGTGGGAGACAGACGATCTTGATGACTGACCGGTCATTCCGGTCGCTGATGAATAGAGCGAAGGCCGCCCATAAAATGGGCGGCCTTCGCTCTGTCATTCATGGAAAATTGCTTACACCGGTGTGGCGAGACAATCTTTTACAAGGTCGGGATTGTTGCCGATGATGATATCGAAGCCAAGGTCGATCAGGCGGCGGATGTCCGCCTCCTCATTCACGGTCCAGGCGTTGATGCGGCAGCCGTTTTTGCGCAGATTTGCAATGCTTTTTTCATCGAGCTTTCTCCAGTTCGGATGGGCATTTTTGACGCCGTTTCTGGCGCAGTAATCGCCCATTTCCTGATAATAGCATTCGTAGAGAAAGCCGATGTCGATCGATGGATCGAGCGCGCGGCAGCGCAGGACGGTCGCATGATCGAAGGAGGAGATGATCACGCGCTTCTGCATCTGATATTTCTGCACAAGCGCAACGACCTTTTCCTCGATACCGGGGAAGCGCCCAAAATCATTTTTGATCTCGATGTTGACGCCGAGCTTTGACGGAGCGAAAAGCGCAAGTGTTTCATCCAGGGTCGGAATCTTCTGGCCGCCGAACTCGAGCGTGCGCAGATATTCAAACGTGTATTCGGATACAGAACCGGTGCCGTTGGAGCAGCGGTCGATTGAAAAGTCGTGACAGATCACGGGTACGCCGTCTTTTGTCAGCTGTACGTCCGTTTCAATGCCGTCAGCGCCGATCTCAATCGCCTTTTCAAATGCGATCATCGTGTTTTCAGGGTATTTGCCGGAAAAGCCTCTGTGCGCATAGTTTTTTGTCATAGCCAGCATCCTTTCTTTCTGATCGATTATGTATAGTTGATCGGAGATTTGGCAGCAGAGCAATGAGAAAAGTCGTGGGCTTACAAAGATGTGCGCAACGCGTTCAGGTTTGTGTTGCGAAGCGGTCCAAAACAAAGTACAATGATAACAAGCAGCGGTCAGCTTCGGCTAAAGAAAGACAAACGATAAAAGGAGAGAGAAAGATGAAAATCACGTATCTTGGAACCGGCTCTTCAGAAGGCTTCCCTGCGCCGTTTTGTCAGTGCGAATCCTGTGCGCACGCCCGCGCGGCAGGGGGGAAGAACCTGCGCTTTCGCACGGCGGTGCTGGTCAATGACGATCTCTTGTTTGATGTTCCGCCCGATCTGTATGCGGCCACGCTGGCGGCGGGCATATCGCTTGCAGCGGTGGAGGACTTTGTTGTGACACACGCGCACGGCGATCATTTGTATGTAGATGAGCTGGCCAATCTGGCGCCGCCTTTCAGCTATCGCTATGGCAAGGACGCGGGAAAGCGCAGGCTGCACGGCAGCCTGTGGACGACAGGCAATGTCGCGGTCAGAATGCTCGGAGACGGCGGACGCTTCGATGCCTATCTCTCGCTTTTTACCCGCAACGCCTTTGAGACGTTCCAGGCGGGGAAGTATACCGTGACAGCTCTCCCGGCAAAACATGCAGATGGGCGCGGCGCGTTTCTTTATGTGCTGACCGATGGACAGAAAACGCTTTTCTATGGCAATGATTCGGGCTATTACCTGGATGAAACGCTTGCCTGGCTGAAGGAAAGCGGCCTGCGCTTCGATCTGGTGAGTTTTGACTGCAACAGCGGAATGGCGCATGACGGGCTGCAGCCGGGCGGCGCTTCTCATATGACTGTGCCGGAAAATATCCAAATGAAAAAATGGTTTTTGCAGAACGGATGCGCAGATGAAAAGACCATTTTTGTTTCGACCCATGTCTCACACAATTCCCATATGCTGCATGAAGACCTTGAAGCCAAGCTGACGCCGGAAGGAATCGTAATGGCTTATGACGGCATGATCCTGAATATATAAAATAGGTATGCGCCAAGCTGAACAAGAAGGATCGCCGGCATTCCGATGCAGAAGCTGCGATGCTGCGTCTTGTGGCGAAACAGGTACATTCCCGCCAGCGAGCCGATGCTCCCGCCCAGAGCGGCAGTGATAAAAAGGCGCCGTTCCGGGATACGGCGGCGTCTGCGCCTTGCGGCGGATTTGTCAAAATACATCTGAAAAAACGCAAGCAGATTTATGATAATCAGGTAAGCAACCAAATAGCGCAAGTTTATCACCCTACATTTTGTTAACGTTTACATTATAGCAGGAAACGGCGATGCTTGCAAGAAATCTTTCGTGAATCTGCCGATTGACAGTATTCTGCAATGGGTATATAATCATAAAAATTTATATAATATATGGGTAATAGGCCTTGAAAGGACGGGGAAGATGGTTAATTCTGATGTCGGTTACAAATTCTTAAAAGAGGGCATTACATTTGACGATGTGCTGCTCATCCCGGCAAAAAGCGATATCACGCCCGATATGGTGCGGCTGGACACGATGCTCACAAAAACGATCCGCCTGAACATTCCGCTGGTCTCGGCGGCGATGGATACGGTTACGGAGTCGCGGATGGCCATTGCGATGGCGCGTGAAGGCGGCATCGGCATTATTCATAAAAACATGTCCATCAGTGACCAGGCCGATCAGATCGACCGTGTGAAACGTTCTGAAAACGGCGTTATTTTTGATCCTTTCTATCTTGCGCCCGACTGTACCCTTGCACAGGCGGACGAACTGATGGGGAAGTTCCGCATTTCCGGCGTGCCGATCTGCGAAAACGGCAGACTTGTGGGGATTATCACCAACCGCGATCTCAAATTTGAAGACGATCTGTCAAGGCCGATCCGTGAGGTGATGACCTCGGCAGAAGATGGGTTGATCACCGCGCCTGTTGGAACGACGCTGGCGGAAGCGCGCCGCATCCTTCATCAGCACAAGATTGAAAAACTGCCGCTGGTGGATGAAAACATGGCGCTTAAGGGCCTTATCACGATCAAGGACATCGAAAAGGCGGTGCGCTACCCGAACACTGCGCGTGACAGTCAGGGCAGGCTGCTTGTAGGAGCGGCCATCGGCGCGACGGCGGATGTGCTTGAGCGCGCCGGCGCGCTGATCGCGGCGGGAGCGGATATCCTTTCCATCGATTCGGCGCATGGGCATTCGCAGAATATTTTGAACGCACTGAAAAAGGTCAAGGCGCGCTATCCCTCTGCACAGGTCTGCGCCGGCAATATCGCCACTGCAGAAGCGGCCAAGGCGCTCATCGATGCGGGCGCTGATGCCGTCAAGGTTGGCATCGGTCCCGGTTCCATCTGCACGACGCGTGTGGTAGCGGGCATCGGCGTTCCGCAGATCACAGCTATCTACGATGTGGCCAATGAAGCGCAGAAGGCCGGTATCCCTGTGATCGGAGACGGCGGCATCAAGTATTCCGGTGATATCGTCAAAGCCATTGCAGCAGGGGCGGATGTTATCATGGCGGGCTCTATTTTTGCCGGCTGTGAGGAAAGCCCTGGCGACAGCGAGATCTATCAGGGCCGTCAGTTCAAGGTTTACCGCGGGATGGGATCGCTTGCCGCTATGAACAACGGCAGCCGCGACCGCTATTTCCAGAGCGGTACCAAAAAACTGGTGCCGGAGGGCGTGGAAGGCCGCGTGCCTTACAAGGGCGCGGTGTCGGATACCGTCTATCAGCTGATGGGCGGTCTGCGTTCCGGGATGGGCTACTGCGGAACGGAGACGATCGCAGAACTGCAGAAGCGCGGACAGTTTATCCGCATTACAGGCGCAGGACTGAAAGAGAGTCATCCGCATGATATTTATATCACCAAAGAAGCGCCGAACTATTCCATGGGCCCCAGTCTTTAATTTCTGAAACATGCCGGAGAAGGCGTACAACAAAGCAGCACGGACAACTTTGTCCGTGCTGCTTTTTCATGTAGGATGGTATGGCTTGCTTCCGGCGGGCGATACATAAATAAAAAAGACCAGCCATCAGACTGGTCTTTTGGAGCTACTGGCCAGACTCGAACTGGCGACCTGCTGATTACGAATCAGCTGCTCTACCGACTGAGCCACAGTAGCACACGCTGCAATAGCAAAACTGTAACGGTAAGATTATAGCATATATGGACCTCATGCGTCAACTGTTTTTATACAAAAATTTATTTGCAATTTACGATTCCAGCAGCCGAAAGCCGCAGCGCTCCGCAATCCCATCCGTGGTGCGCACGCTGCCGTCACGCTGGATGAGAATGAGATCGAACCCCTCCTGATCAGCCAGTGCAAGAGCCTTTTCCGAGCCGAAGAGGTAGCAGATGGTTGAGAGCGCGTCGGCATCGGCCGAAGCGTCACAAATCACAGTGGCAGAGGCCAGGTCGCTCTCCTTTGGGTATCCGGTTGCGGTGTCGAGTAAATGGTGATAAAGTACGCCGTCGCGGACAAAACTGCGCTGATAGATGCCGGAGGTCACGACCGTTTTATCAGCTACGGTTACAGCGCAGGAGAGCGTCTCCTCCGGTGAGAACGGAGCCTGGATACCGACAGACCACCCGTCGGCGCCGCGTTTTGAACCGAGAACGACGACATTTCCGCCAAGATTCAAAACGGCGCGCTCAATGCCGCTTTCGCGCAGAAATGCCGCGGCACAGTCAGCAATATAGCCCTTTGCAATACCGCCGAGGTCGAGCTGCGCGCCGCCAGTGAGCGTGACCGTATTGCCTTCTACTGCGACATTGCGGTAATCGACGCGCTTCAGTGCCGCATCGAGCGCGTCTGGCGCAGGGAGGGAGGGCTCATCCGCATGAAAATCCCACAGTGAAGACACCGGGGCGATCGTGATATCAAATGCACCGTCTGAAAGCGCACCGTAAGTCAGCCCCTTTTCGATCAGGCGCGCGGTATCCTCCGATACATCTGTTGGAGTACCGCCGGCAGCGTTCAGCCGGGAGATCTCGCTGTCAGGGTTGGTGCGACTAAGACGGTCATTCAGTTCCTGCATCAGATCGATGCAGCCGGAGAGGATCGCACGGTCACTGGTATCATACAGCGTCACCGTGACGACTGTGTCCATCATAAATACGGTCTCTGAAATTGTTTTTTCGCTGCATCCGGAAAAGCAGAGGAAGAGTCCTGCCGCCAGCAGCACCAAGCACCGGTATTTCATACATCCACCTTTTTATACAATAAGAAAGCAGTTCTGTTGCGAAGAAGCCGTATGCGGGGATATAACAATCGCTTTGCGATTATTATATCCCATCTTCTCTTTTTTGTCATTTGCAAACTATACAAATCGAATGCTTCGATGCTATAATAAGCATAAGCGATTTTCTGCATACCGGCCGTTGTCAATGGCGGAGCGGATAAAAGGATTGGGCAATCCTGCTGCGATTGCACCGCTGAAATCACAGTGAAATGAGAATTTTGAAATGACCATCAAAAAAGCGGATGTTCTGATTGTTGGATGTGTGCTGCTTGCGGCAATTGCCGCGGGCGCTTTTTTCTGGTTTCGCGCGCCGGGTGCCCGTGCGGTCGTGACAGTTGACGGCGAAGAATATGCCGTATACGACCTTGCGGTGGATATGCGCAGTGAAATTCGCACCGCACTGGGCACAAACGTGCTGGTGATCGAACACGGCAGCGCCTATATCGCCTCAGCCGACTGCCCGGACGGGCTTTGCGTCGGGCAGGGGCGCATCAGCAGGGAGGGGCAGATGCTTGTATGTCTGCCGCACAGGCTTACAGTCGAAATAACGGGAACGGCGCAGACGTTTGACGCCGTGTCACACTGACGGCGGTGAAAGAATGCAGGCGAAAAAAGTAGCGTTTTATGCCAGCTTCCTTGCGCTGGCGCTGATTTTAAGTTATGTAGAGCTGTTTCTGCCGCTGCCGGTCGCAATTCCCGGCGTCAAGGTGGGGCTGGCGAATCTCGCAGTGGTCATCCTTCTGTATCGGGAGGGAGTGCGCGGCGCCGGTATGGTATCGGTTCTGCGCGTGCTGCTGTCGAGCCTTCTGTTTGGCACGGGCGTGAGCCTTGCCTACTCGATGGCAGGCGCGGTGCTGAGCCTTGCCGTTATGGCTGCAGCCAGACGCTTTATGAAAGCAAGCGTGCTGGGGGTGAGCATTCTCGGCGGCGTATTCCATAATATCGGACAGCTGGCCGCGGCAATGATGATCGTTTCCAATACGAAGCTCGCCGTTTATCTGCCGGTGCTACTGATCGCAGGGATGGTGACCGGTGCCGTGATCGGCGTGGTGTCGGGGGCCGTCTTGCGTGCGTTTGAAAAAATGCGTGTGTAGCGGAGAAGGATGTTCAATTTGCCACTAGGTATGATCCCGGTTTTGTGATACAATATTACATTGGAAAAAATCGCGGAGGGAAGCGTCTTATGCGTCATTTGATTGACTTGGAACGGATCAATTTTGCGGAGTGGGATGAGCTGTACGCGCTTTGCAGTGATATTATGGCAAGGCCTGAGGATTATATCGACGCCTGCCGCGGCAAAATTCTGGCAACGCTGTTTTACGAGCCGAGCACGCGGACGAATTTTTCGTTCACAGCGGCGATGCAGCGCCTGGGTGGGAGCGTTTTGGGCTTTCTGGATCCGAAAATGACTTCGGTTTCGAAAGGGGAGACGCTGAAGGATACCATCAAGATGGTGTCGTCCTATGTCGATGTGATCACCATGCGCAATCCGCTTGAGGGCGCGCCGATGGCGGCGTCGCTCTATTCCGATGTGCCGGTGATCAACGCCGGTGACGGCGGCCATTTTCATCCGACGCAGACGCTGACGGATCTGACCACGATCATGAACCTGCGCGGCAGCATCGATGGGATCCATATCGGCCTGTGCGGCGACCTGAAATATGGGCGCACGGTGCACTCTCTGATCCAGGCGCTCACACATTTTAAAAATATCAGCTTCTATTTGATCGCCCCGCGCGAGCTGGCAGTGCCGGAATACATCCGGCGCTTTCTGGAGGAACGCGGGCAGCGCTATTATGAGATTTCAAGCCTCGAATCGGTCATGCCGATGCTGGATGTGCTTTACATGACGCGCATCCAGCGCGAGCGGTTCGTCGATCCGCTGGAGTATGAGCGTCTGCGCGGTGTGTATATCCTCGACAGCCGCAAGCTTTCCGGTGCCAAGCGCGAACTGCTGGTTATGCATCCGCTTCCGCGCGTCGATGAGATCGCTGTGGAGGTCGACGATGATCCGCGCGCCGTCTATTTCAAACAGGCGCGTTTTGGGATGTTTGCACGCATGGCGCTGATCCTGACGCTGGCAAAACAGGGGCGGCGCGCGCCTGTGCGGCCCGCGTTTGAGGTATGCCCATATACCTGCACCAATCCAAAATGCATTACGCACAGCGAACCGTATTTGCCCCGCTATGTTAACAGTGACGGCACGTGTGCATTCTGCGACAAGCCGGTTCGCTTTACAAACCCTGAGGATACAGCGCGCTGGAGTGCAGCACGTGCGCAGCAGGAATAAAAGCGGAGGCGATCGCCGTACCGCAGCGCGCTCGGATGTTTTTACGGAAGCAGCTTTGATACCGGTGTTCCGTGTGGGCGCAGATAGCGTCCGAGCATGAAAAGGCATTCGGGATCTCTTGTGATATGGTTCAGTTTCTGCGCGCAGGAGAGGGATGCGCGAAACCCCAGGTCGCGGATCAGATCGAGCGAGGCATTGCTGACGGCGCCGAACGGATAGCAGAAGGCAGTCGGTTCATATCCCGTATGCTCCCTGAATTCGTCCTGCAGCTGCTTGATGTCTGCGGAGAGAAATTCGTGATACTGTCCGAGTGTTTCGCTTTTGAGCTTCATGGTTCCTTTGCGTCCGCCCTTGGCCGAATGCAGATTGTAGGAGTGGTTCTGCAGTTCAAACGTTCCGTTTTCAATCAGCTCCTTGACCTGCGGCCAGGTCACATGCGAATAATAGGCGTTTTCATCCGGCTTTTCGGTATACGCATCAGTATAATAACCGATAATGGAGAGAACGCCTTTCATATGATAGGTATCAAGCAGCGGCGCGGCATAGAGGTAGTTATTGTAGTAGCCGTCGTCAAACGTGAGCATGACAGGCTTTGCGGGCAGCGGCGTGCCGTTTTCGACATAGTCGATGAGGTCTGCGATCACCACGGTTTCATAGCCGTTGTCGCGCAGGTATTTCAGGTCTGCTTCAAATTCATCGGGAGAGATCACGTATTGGTTGTGACGCGCTTTGTCCTTCAGCACGCTGTGGTACATGATAATGGGGAGAGAATAGCCTTCTACCGCATCTCCGCCCCCGACCGGGGCCATTGCCGGCACGCTGCGGGATAAAAGCCCCAGCACTGCCGACAGGAGAATCACCAGACAAAACCCGGCCAATGTCAGAAGAAAGCGTTTATTGCGCATTGATTTTCTGCTCCTTTCGATATTCTTTCAGGGCTGGCTCATCGAAATCGCTGACACGGTAAAATTCTTTCGTCTCCGCCACGCGGTATACTTCAGAGCGATGCCGCGCAAGCAGGCGCGTCAGCGGATAGAGATTGACCCAGATTTCACCCGAGCCCTCTTTCTGGGACGGGTCGAAGATGAGCTGCAGGCCCACGTGCAGATGCGGCGTGTCGATGTTGTTTGTGTTTTCCTTCGTGCTGTAGCCGGTGTGCCCGAGGTATCCGATGACGTCGCCGGCGCGCACCACCTCGCCCTCCTTCAGATCGACATGATAAGGGCGGTTTTGCCGCAGGTGGGCGTAATAGTAGTAGCGCAGTCCGTCAAAGCTGCGGATGCCGATGCGCCATCCGCCGTACTGGTTCCATCCCATGACTTCCACGATTCCGGATTCGATGGCAATGATCGGCGTGCCCGTCAGGCCGATGAGATCGTGGCCGAGATGGCGGCGGCGGTAGCCGTAAGTCCGCCCGGCGCCGAAGTCGTCGTAGTCGGAATAGTCAAACCCTTTTGCAATGGGGGAGAAGGCCTTCAGCCCGTATGTTTCTGCCATTTCTTTTGTTCCGTCGCTTTTCACCGTTTCGAGCGAGTATGGACCGACCATTCCGCCGAGGACTGCGCCATAGGCCTCTGAATAATAGGGGAAGTATGTCATCTTTTCCGTGATCTGTTCGATGCTTTCCCCGTCGAGCAGGCGTTTTTCGTAGGCGAGGAGATCGCGCTCCTGATAGCGTGAAAAATCGCCGCCATATTTTGCGCCGAGGCAGGCCAGAAGTGTGACCCAATCCGTCGGCGTCGGGCTGTCGTGATTTTTGATGTCAAGCTCAAGGGCCTTGCTGAGCGCTGAATATGAAACGTCGAATTCGACCCATTTGATGAATTTTCGATCATTTTCCGTTTCAGTGACCATTTCGCCCGCCGTCGGGATCGAACGGTGCAGCTCGAATATCAGCACTGCAGCGAACGTAAAGATCAGAATGACCGCAGCGATGCGGACGAATTTTTTCTTCTGCATTTCAAACGCCTCCCGTCCTAACACTATATGACGCCGGGAGTGTCTGTTATGACGGACGGAGAAGGGAGGATGCGTATGAAACGTTTTGCCTTTCGCAATCGCTTTTTATCGGCAATTCAGGAGCTGGTGCTCCGCTTTTTCGATGATTCTGTGGGGCGCGGCGCGGCAACACTTGCGTATTTTCTTCTGTTTTCCTTTTTCCCAACGCTGATGTTTATCAACTCTCTGGTAGGGCTGATGAACATCGATCCGATGGAGCTGGCAGATCTTTTGAGCCGTGTTCTGCCGACAGAGCTGACAAACATGGTGCAGGGCTATCTCGGCTATATCAATACGCTCCAAAGCCGCTCTCTTATGATCACCGGCCTGGTGCTCACGCTCTATTCTTTTTCACGCGTGGTGGCGGAGCTGACAATCGCGCTGAACCGTGCGCACCGCATTGAGAAAGACCGCGGTCTGCTCGGGCGTACCGCGGTGTCTGTAGTCTTCACGATTTCCATGATGGTGTCGATTTACGGCGCGATGATCCTGGTTCTGCTGGGTGAGCGCGTGCTTCGCTTTGCGGGCAAATTTTTTCCGCATCTCAACAGCTATGTTGCACTCTGGAATACGCTGCGCTTCAGTGTGATCGCGCTGATTATGTTCGTGCTGTTTACATTTCTTTATTACATTGTGCCCAACACTCGCCTGCGTATCAGAGAGGTCGTGCCCGGCGCTTTTGCGGCGATGATTTCCTGGGTCATCATATCGCTCGGCTTCTCGTTTTACGTGGACAATATGGCGCGGTATTCCATGCTCTACGGCTCGCTCGGCGCGCTGATGATCCTGATGCTGTGGCTTTATTTGACCGGCGTGGTGCTGATTATGGGCGGGGAGCTGAATCATGTGCTCATCCAGGCGCGGGAAAAGAAAAGCTGAGCTTTCTACGGCGCGCTGCGGTTGACTTGCGGGTGATTTGGTACTATGATGAAGAAAAGAGCGGCCGCTGCCGCTCAATCGATAGGAGGACGCCAGATGTCAAAAAATTACGATGCCTCATGCTTTTACTGCACGGAGGATGAGCGTCAGACAGCGCTGATGGAAAAAATCTGCGAGCTTGCGCATTCCAACGTTTTCTTCTTCCGCGATCAGAAAAATCCGGGCCGCTGCATTATTGCGTGTAAGGAGCATATCACCGAATATTATAAGATGCCGGATGAGATGCTGACCGGCTTTATGCGCGAGATGGCGGCGGTCACACGCGCGATCGACGAGCTTTATCATCCGGACAAGATCAATTATGCCACCTATGGGGATCTGGTAACACATCTGCATATGCACCTTGTGCCAAAATATAAAGACGGCGTTGGATGGGGCGGACCGTTCGTGGACAATGTCGAGAAGGTGTTTTTGCCGGAAGAGGAGTTTCGCACGCAGCTTGACGCTTTGAAGAGGAAGATTCTCGAATACGCCAAATAACATATTGCGGTAAAGATGGTTTCAGTGCCGGCTGCGCATCCGTTTGGGGTGTGCAGCCGGCGCTTCGCATTTCGAGAAGAAACTGATCCATATGAAAGTGTGTCGTCCATATCCCGGCCGGATCGCAGGCATGGAACGCATTGATGCGGCATAAGCTTCTTTATGACCGGAAAAAGGAGGCAGCGCCGTGACGTTTCGTTTCAGTAAAAAGACATTTGCCTACGGAATGCTGTCGCTGTGTATTTCCTCGGTCATTCTGCAGCTTCTCGGATTTATCTACCGCATCGGCATCAGCCGCCTTGCGGGGGCTGAGGGGATGGGCGTCTTTCAGATGGTGATGCCCGTGTACGCGATCCTGCAGGCGATCACGCTGTCGGGCCTTACGATGGCCGTTTCACGCCTCACCGCGGGGGAGAGTGCGCGCGGTAATCTCAGGGGCGTACGCGATGTTATGAAAACAGCGGTCTTTTTGTTCATTTGTATTTTTTCAGCGGCGGCGTTTGTGTTTATTGCCCTGTCGGATGATATTGCGCACAGTATCCTTGGGGATGAGCGCACGCGCAAAGCGCTGCTTCTGCTCCTGCCATGCCTTTTCCTGACCGGGTTTGAGAACCTGATGAAAAGCTGTTTTCTCGGCGTACGGCGCGTTTTGGCGCCCACCGTATCGGAAGTCAGCGAGATGTGCGTGCGTACAGTGGCCGTGATGGCGCTGCTGTATTTTTTCAAGCCCGAGGGTGCGGGAGAGAGCGCTCTTTTTATCGTCTGCGGTATGGTCATCAGCGAAATTTCGAGTATTCTGATCTTATCCGCGTTTTATGGCTCGTTCTTAAAAAAGGCAGGAGGCGGTCCGGCACAGCGCAGCCGCGAAATTGCCTTAAAGATCGGAAAGATTGCTGTTCCCGTCATATTCGGCAGCCTGGTCAACAACCTGCTTTCCACGGCGAATACCGTGCTGATTCCATGGCGCCTGCGTGCGGCGGGGCTGAACCCCTCCACGGCGATGAGTGCTTTCGGTGTGATGTTTGGCATGACGATGCCGCTTTTGATGCTGCCGGGCGCCCTGATTCTGCCAATGACGAGCCTTCTGATTCCGTGGCTTTCGCAGGAGCGGGAGCTTTCCAATTATGGCGGCGTGCGGCGAAAGGCTGGCAAAGCGCTGCATGCTACCAGCCTGATCGTCTTGCCGGTCATGGCTTTCATGCTCGTATGCGGCGACGACCTTGCGCGCATCATCTATAAGCAGGACGCGGCGGGAGAGCATATTTTCCTGCTTGCCGTGGCGACGCTTCTGAGCTTTTATCAGCTTGTGACGGGCGCGGTCCTCAACGGCCTGGGGAAAGAGCGCCTTACCGCCGTCAGCATTACGGTATCCGGCGTGATACAGCTGGCTTTTACCTGGTTCGCCGTGGCGGATCCACGTTTTGGCATTCTCGGCTACGTATACGGCGATATCGCTTCAGCTGCCGTCGGGATGCTCATGAATTTTTGGTGGGCGGCAAAATATGCTCGTCTCAGGGTGCGCGTATACAACTGGTTTGTGATGCCGGCGCTTTCCAGCGCGGTCTGCGCGCTGATGGCGCGCTATACGCTCCTGCGTGCCGGAGGAGGAGACGGAGCGAATCTCGGGCAGATCGGCTCCGCGGCGCTTGCCGGAGGGGCTTGCTACCTGTTCCTTCTGTGGATGCAGGGCATGCGCTTTCAGATGAAAAGTCAAAAACAGCGTGCATGACGAATATTTGCACAACATTATGACAAATTTTATATTGAAATAGGGCTATGATTTTGATCCGAAATGCGGTATGCTAAGACAAGAACAAAGGAGGAATCGTCATGGCAGAGCTGCGTTTCAATCCGCTGACAAATGATTGGGTGATGATCGCGTCACACCGGCAGGCGCGTCCTCAGATGCCCAAAAACTGGTGCCCTTTCTGTCCGGGGTCCGGCAAGGTGCCCGATCAGTTCGACGTGCTGAAATATGATAACGATTTTCCGGCGCTGATGCCTTCGCCGCCTGATCCCGACGACGTGGCAAACGACTTTTTTAAGGTCGCTCCGAGCTGCGGGAAGTGCGAGGTCATTTTATATTCCTCGGGCCACACAGTCACGCTGCCGGAATTATCGGACGCGCATGTGGCGAAGCTTGCCCAGCTTTGGTGCGAACGCTTTGCGGCGCTTTCAGCAGATGAAAAAATCAAATACGTCTTTATTTTTGAAAATCGCGGCGAGGTTGTCGGCGTGACGATGCCTCATCCGCATGGACAGATCTACGGATATCCCTTTGTGCCGAAAAAGCTTGCACTTGAATGCGATAATGCTCAAAAGTACTACAGTACGAAAGGGAAATGCCTTTACTGTGATATGCTGGACCATGAGCTGGAATTTGAAAAGCGTATCATTTTCCGCAACGCATTTTTCACGGTGTTTCTGCCGTTTTTCAGCGAATATCCTTATGGGGTATATATTTTCTCCAATGCGCACAAGCAGTACATCACTGACTTCACAGAGGAAGAGCGCGACATGCTTGCCGTGACGATCCGCGATACGGTCGGCATGCTTGATCATCTGTTTGATTATGCCTTTCCCTATATGATGTGCATGCACAACGCGCCTGTGGATGGGAAGGACTATACGAAGGATTTTCATTTTCATATTGAGTTTTTCCCGCCCATGCGTGCGGCGGACAAGCAGAAATTCAACGCCTCCAGCGAGACAGGCGCCTGGGCGCACTGTAATCCTACCGCTCCGGAGGAAAAGGCGGAGGAGTTGCGCGCGGCATACAGCAGATACATGCAGCAAAGAGAAGAGGAGGGCAAGAAATGAACATTCTGGTGACAGGCGGCGCCGGTTTTATCGGCAGTCACACCTGCGTGGAATTATTAAAGCGCGGCCATGAGGTGGTCGTGCTTGACAATTTCATCAATTCAAAGCCTGAGACGCTTGATCGCGTGCGCGAGATCGCCGGCCGGCCGGTTATCCTTTATAATGCGGATCTGCTTGACAGCGCGGCGGTGGAACGCGTTTTCTCCGAGCAGCCGGTCGACGCGGTGATCCATTTTGCGGGTCTCAAGGCGGTCGGTGAGTCGGTGAAGCTGCCGCTTACATATTATCACAATAATCTGACCGGAACGCTGATCCTTTGCCGGGCTATGGAGAAGTTTGGCTGCAAAAAAATCGTCTTTTCTTCCTCGGCCACGGTTTATGGCATGCACAATCCCGTGCCGTTCCGTGAGGAGATGCCGACTTCGGCGACAAACCCTTACGGGTATACAAAAGTTATGATCGAACAGATCCTGCGCGACATCGTCACGGCGGATCCGGAGTGGAGCGCGGTGCTGCTGCGCTATTTCAACCCCATCGGCGCGCACAAGAGCGGCCTGATCGGGGAGGATCCGAACGGTGTTCCAAACAATTTGTTCCCGTACATCTCGCAGGTTGCCATGGGGAAGCTGCGGGAACTGAGCGTCTTCGGCGACGATTATGATACGCCTGACGGCACCGGCGTGCGCGACTATATTCATGTTGTCGATCTTGCGCTCGGGCACATCAAGGCGCTTGAATATGCCATGGAGCACAGCGGGAGCGAGGCGGTGAACCTCGGCACCGGGCGCGGCACGAGCGTTCTGGAGCTTGTACATGCGTTTGAGCAGGCGAGCGGGGTACATATTCCGTACAGGATCGCGCCGCGCCGCGCGGGCGATATTGCCTCGTGCTACGCCGATACCCGAAAAGCGCGCGAACTGTTCGGATGGACAGCAGAGCGCGATATCGACGACATGTGCCGCGACGGCTGGAATTATGTTCGAAACAAAGCGTAAGGCTTGGCCGGCAGTGGTGATAACAGGAATCTGTGGACAAAGGAAGAATTTGAATGCTGATTGAAAATCACAGCAAGCTGGTCATGATCGGCGACTCCATCACCGATTATGAGCGCGCACGCCCTTATGGGGAAGGGCTTGGCGAAGCGATCGGGAAAAGCTATGTTATGCTGGTGGACGCTATGCTCAAGGCGATCGCACCCGAAAGCCGCATCCGGGTCGTCAATATGGGGATTGGCGGCAACACCACGCGCGATCTGAAGGAACGCTGGCAGAGCGATGTGCTGGATCTCAAGCCGGATTGGGTCTCAATCCTCATCGGAATCAACGATGTATGGCGGCAGTTCGACTCTCCTCTGATGACGGAAATGCATGTGCTTCCGGAAGAATATGAAGGGAATCTGCGGCAGCTGATCGAACAGACGCTGCCTTGTGTCAAGGGCATCGTCCTCATGTCGCCGTATTTTATGGAGCCGAATCCTGCTGACGCCATGCGCCGCAGGATGGATGAGTACCGAACGATTATGGAAAATCTGTCTCGGGAATATGTCCTTCCTTATGTGGATCTGCAGGCCGAATTCGACCGCTATTTTCAATACTACCATCCCTCATCCATGAACTGGGATCGGGTACACCCCAATATCGTAGGTCATATGCTGATCGCCAGGGCTTTTCTGAAAAAAATAGGCTTTTCTCTGGCGTGAGCTGCGACGCGTTCGAATGAAAGGAAAATTTTTTGATTGCGGAGCAATCAATAGCCCCCGCTGTAGGATGAAACTACAGCGGGGGAATTTTTTGTCGTTCGCGTGCGTACCCTGCAGGCAACCGCCGCGCATGCTTATAACTTTAATATTTTGTTTTTGGGGATTGCGGCGCATAGGCAAGCCGGCGTGTTCCGAAAAAAGAAGAATGTTGAACGCCTACTTTTTCGCCCAGGAGAGCAGGCCGCCTTCACTTCCGCGTTCTTCTATCACGCGCAGCGTGTCATAGAAAAGCTGCACGGCTTCTCCGCGCGTCAGCACTTCTTCAGGCCGGAGCGTACCGTCCTCGAAGACAGGGAGAATGTCGCTTGTGCTCAGCGCGACGGCTGCGTCGCGCGCCCAGGTGGGAACGGCTTCGATATCCGCGAAAAAGACGTCGCTTGCCGCGTCGGAAATATTGGCCAGGCGGTTCAGAATGACAGCAGCTTCCGCGCGCGTGATCCCATCGTCAGCACGGAAGACGACGGTTCCGTCGTTTTCTGCCGAGCCGTTGACGACGCCTGCGTTCATTGCTGCCGCGACGTATGGCTTGAGCCAGACGTTGATCGCCCCATCGTCATCCAGCCCTGTGGAGAGCGCCGCTGCGGGGAGAGCGATATCCGCCGCACTCACTGCCATGGCAACAAATTCGCCGCGCGAAACGACCTCGTCCGGATGCAGAAAATAGCTTTCGCCGATCTTTTCTCCGGTATAGACGCCCATCTCGTGCAGACGGATCGCAGCATAGTGCGCAGCTTTCTGATCCATGTCGGCGTAATTTACGCCGGAATTGCGCTTTTTCACCTTTACAGTTACGGTCGCAGGCTCGGAAGTGTTTCCAAATGCGTCGGTCGCAACATAAGTGAACTGGTCGCTCCCCGTTTTGCCGGCGGCGGGGATATAACTGAATTCACCATTTTCAGCCTTGATTTCGCCCTTTTTGGGGCGATCAATCACTTTGTAAGTGACTGCATCGCCTTCCGGGTCGACAGATTTGAATTTTCCGCTGATGGCAACATCCATATACGTCTCAAGGGAAATGTCCTCTGCTGCAGGAGCGCCGTTTTTGTTTTTTCCGATCGTCAGACCGACCATGATTTCAGACTGGTCGCCGTCTCCGGTTGAAAACACCGGGATGAAGGAGAAGGACGTAAATGCCTCCTCAGTACTGGTGGGGAGAAAACTCAGGCTGCCGATATCCTCGAAGGATATGCCTTCGCCGCGCACGACGTTCCTGAGGCCGAGTTTCAATGTGCCCAGCTGCGTGTCCGGCAGGGAGGAGATGACGATGCCGTCAAGTTCTGCACCGGAACTCAGGCGGGAAGTAAAGTCTTCTGCGGAGAAAGTGATCTTGCTTCCGAGTGCGGATTCTTTTGCAAAGGCCGACATAGCTGGCGACGGAACCGCTTTATTCCAGAAGAAAGCGCCGGCTGCCGGAATGGAAAGCGATACCGCGAGCGCTGCGAGAACAGGAAGCGCCAGCAGCCGCAGGCTGTGTTTGCGATGTTTCAAAGTGTGTGCCCCCTTGTTAAATTTCGTTTTACAGCCCTATTTTTTGAAAATTAATAATAAATATTCCTGCCATAACAAGCCTTTTTTGCAAGATAGTTCTAATTCTGGTTTTACCGCAAAATTTTTTATTTCAGATTGTTGCATTTTTTAAGCGAACATGGCAAAATAAACTGTAAAACATCGCAGTGCAAACCTTTTCACCGGTTTGTTCTGCCACATCAAAAATCAGAAACCTTATAGGGGATGATCGCTTGGAACATCAGTATATATTAGTGCTCGATTTCGGCGGACAGTATAACCAGCTGATCGCCCGCCGTGTGCGCGAATGCGGTGTGTATTGCGAGGTAAAGCCGTATACGCTTCCGCTTGAGGAGATCCGCGCAAAAAATCCGGTGGGCATCATTTTCACCGGAGGGCCGAACAGCGTATATGACGACGGCGCGCCGCGCTGCGACAAGGCACTTTTCGAGTTGGGCATTCCGGTGCTTGGTATCTGTTACGGCTCTCAGCTGATGGCGTACACTCTGGGCGGCGAGGTATCGGCTGCGCAGCGCAGGGAGTATGGAAAGACGCAACTTACGTATGACTGCGGCAGTATTCTGTTTCGGGATATGCCCCCTTCTGCAGTGGCCTGGATGAGCCACACCGATTACATTTCAAAACTCCCGGAGGGGTTCTCCGTTACTGCGCACTCAGATACGTGCCCTGTCGCCGCGATGGAAAACGCCGCGCGCGGGCTTTATGCAGTGCAGTTCCACCCGGAAGTCATGCATACGGAAAACGGCCTTTCGATGCTTCGCAATTTCCTCTATAACGTATGCGGCTGCACGGGCGACTGGACGATGGAAAGTTATGCAAAGACTGCGATCGCAGCGCTAAAGGAGAAGATCGGGGATAAAAAAGTGCTCCTCGCGCTCTCTGGCGGCGTCGACAGCTCCGTTGCGGCGGCGCTTCTCAGCAAGGCCGTGGGGAAGAACCTCACCTGCATCTTTGTCGATCATGGCCTGATGCGCAAAAATGAGGGCGACGAGGTCGAGGCAGCCTTCGGAAACGGGGATATGCGCTTTATCCGCGTCAATGCTGAAGATCGTTTTCTTGCCAAGCTCAGGGGCATCTCTGAGCCGGAACACAAGCGCAAGATCATCGGCGAAGAGTTTATCCGCGTGTTTGAAGACGAAGCGAAGAAGATCGGAAAGGTGGATTTTCTCGCGCAGGGCACGATCTATCCGGATGTCGTTGAATCCGGCGCAGGCGATGCATCCGTTATCAAAAGCCATCACAATGTCGGCGGGCTTCCGGATTATGTCGACTTTCAGGAGATCGTCGAGCCGCTGCGCCTGCTTTTCAAGGATGAAGTCCGCGCACTCGGCACGGAGCTTGGCCTGCCGGATTACCTTGTCTGGCGCCAGCCGTTTCCCGGCCCGGGGCTGGCGATTCGCGTGATCGGTGACATCACGAAGGAAAAGCTTGACATCCTTCGCGATGCGGACTATATTTTCCGTGAGGAGCTGGCGAGTGCTGGGCTTGCACGCAGTGTACACCAGTATTTTGCGGTGCTGACCTCGATGCGCTCGGTCGGCGTTATGGGCGACGGGAGGACGTATGACTATACGCTCGCCCTTCGCGGCGTCACAACGACCGATTTCATGACGGCGGATTGGGCGCGCATCCCGTACGACGTGCTGGAGCGCGTTTCGAACCGCATTGTCAATGAGGTGAAAAATATCAACCGCATCGTCTATGATATTACTTCCAAACCCCCTGCAACGATTGAGTGGGAATAATTTCAGAAAGTCTAAAAGCCCGGTCAAGTGATTTTGGACTTCGCCTATTCCTTTTGATAACGATTTCAAACAACCATAAGAGGTACCATTATTCTATACCCCAAATGGCTTGCAGGTTATCAGAACAATTTTCAAGCGGCTGTTATCAAAAATAAATCTGTATTAGACGATTAGAAAGCCCTTAACTGTGGATTATACCGCAGTTAAGGGCTTTCTAATCGTCTTTTCTTAATCGGGCTTCAAACGATCTTTGCATACTTCGACTATTGCGTCGCTCAGCTCCTCCGAAGATACCTTTACCCAGCCGCGCGTTGTGTCGAACCTGGGATAGTGGTAGTGCCATTGGTCGTAGGTATCCTTGTCAATTTCACCGGCATTGAGCTTGTCTTTCTGCTCATTCCAGGCAGCAAGCGTACGGATATCCTGCGGGGATTGGGGCAGAGCCTCAACAAGCGGAAATCTGCGGCTTTCGCAAAGTGGGTTCCGCTTTGCATTGCTTGCCGGTTTCCCG
>CAKTWY010000002.1 GCA_934630445.1 uncultured Eubacteriales bacterium | reverse complement strand
CAGCTTTCTGACAGGCGGCTATGCCGACCTCAGTTTCGGCGCCATGATCACAAATCCCGGTTTGAACGTAGGGTATATGGCCATCACTGTGGCGCTGGCGTTCGGCATTCTGTGCTTTAAGCTGCAGGGCGGGCTGGAACGGGTCAGCAAGTATATGATGGTCATTCTTCTTCTGCTGATGGTGGTGCTCGCCATCCACAGCGCGACCCTTTCCGGCGCAAAGGAAGGGCTGACCTTTTATCTGGTGCCCGATTTTTCCAGGATGAACGGAAGCGTTGTGGTCGGCGCTATGAATCAGGCCTTTTTCACACTGAGTTTGGGCATCGGCTCGATGGCGATCTTCGGCAGTTACATCGGCAAAGATCATTCTCTGCTGGGAGAATCCATCCATGTGATTTTGCTGGATCTCTTCGTGGCGATCGTCGCCGGGCTGATCCTTTTCCCGGCGTGCTTCACGTTTGATCTGGAAGTCGGTTCGGGGCCCAGCCTGTTGTTTGATACCATGGCGACCGTGTTCCGCAATATGGCAGGCGGGCGCTGGTGGGGCAGCGTATTCTTCCTCTTTATGGTGTTTGCCGCGCTGTCTACTGTGTTGGCAGTATGCGAGAATATTCTGGCCTGCGTGCGCGAGCTGACCGGGTGGAGCCGCCCGAAGGGGAGCATCATTTGCGGAATAGGGATCTTCCTGATCGCGCTCACCACCGCGCTTGGCTACAGTACGTTCTCCGGTTTTCAGCCGTTTGCCGAGGGCAGCGCGTGGCTGGACTTCTGGGATTTTATTGTCAGCACAAACCTGCTTCCGCTTGGCTCGCTGGTCGTAGCCGTCTTCTGCTGCAATAAGCGCTTTGGCTGGGGATGGGATCAGCTTGTGGCAGAGGCGAATGCGGGCAGCGGTCCGAAGGTGAAGAACTGGATGAAACCCATTTTTATGGTTGTCGTGCCTGTGGCGATCCTGGTGATCTATATTTACGGCCTGCTCACATTTAAATGGAGATAATGATGGATGCTGCATTCGCTGCATGCATCTGCGCAAAAAGCATCGATCTTTTCAGATCGATGCTTTTTCGTTTACGGATATTATCACGCCGGCACAGGAGAAGGCATGCCGCTTTATTCCACCGCGGCGCGGATGTTCCACTGCGCCGCATCAAGGCGGGAGATGGCTGCCGCTTCGTCGACGTCCGCAATCTCCTGTACAATGGAGATCATGCGCCGGCGCAGCTTCTCGTTGGAAGGTTTTAAGTTGATCATGAGGTTTTCATATACCTTGCCGGTTTTCACCATGGCGGCGGTGGAGAGCATGTTGAGCACGAGCTTCTGCGCGGTGCCGGCCTTCATGCGCGTCGATCCGGTGACGACCTCGGGGCCGGTGTCGGTGAGGATATTGATATCGGCGGCGCGGCTGAGCGCGGAGCCTTCCGCACAGGTGAGCGACACGGTGACAAGGCCGAGCGCGCGCGCCTTTGCGACGGCCTGCGTCACGTAGCGTGCGCTCCCGGAGGCGGAGATGCCCACGAGGACGTCGCCCGCGCGCGGCTCGCGCGCGAGAAGGTCGCGTACGCCCTCGTCTCCGTCATCCTCCGCAGCTTCGCTCGCGCGCGTCATGCATGCGGGGCCGCCCGCGAGGATGGCCTGTACGAGCTCCGGCGCGACGCCGTAAGTCGGCGGGCATTCGGCCGCGTCGATGACGGCCAGACGGCCGGAGGTGCCTGCGCCGATATAAAAAAGCCGGCCGCCGTTTTCAAACGAAGCGGCGATCGCATCGGCGGCGCGCGCGATCTCGGGCAGTGCGGCGCCTACCGCGCGCACGGCGTTCAAATTCTCGTCGTTGATCAGTTCGAGCATGGAGCGCGTATCCATGCGGTCAATGTGCGTGGAACGGGGGTTGCGCAATTCTGTTTTTGGCATCAGGTGCCTCCTTCCGCCGCGGCAAGCGCGGCGTCATACGTTTTTTCAAAATTCTCTGAAAAGGGCTGCTCCGGCACATGGGAACAGAGCGCCATACATGAGACGCACGCACCGTAGACCGGCGGTGCGTCCGGAATGATGAAGGTGATGTCCGCTCCGCACGCTGCGCGGATGAGCGGCAGGAGAATATCGCGCCGGGAAAGAAGCCCGCCCGCCGCGACGACCGTATCGCCGCAGGGGTACGTATCGTGCGCATAGCGCACAAGCGCTCCCAGGCGCGCAGCAGTTTGTTGCACAATGCGCACCGCAGCGCCGTCGCCGGCGTCGTAAGCTTCAAACACGAGCGGCGCGAAGGAGGCGATAAAGTTTTTGCCGCGCGTGTAGATCTCATGCAGCGCGTCGGGTACGCTGCGGCCAAGCCTGCGCGCAAGAAGATCGGAAAGCATGCTTGGCGGTCCGATGCCGTCGTGCGCCGCCAGCGCCGCGCGAACGGCGTCTCTGCCAAGGTCGAAGCCGCTGCCCGCGTTGTCGAACAGATATCCCCACCCGCCCACGCGGTGGACGCGCTCGCCGTCCTTTGCAAAAACGACCGAGCCCGTGCCGCAGATCATGGCGATACAGCGCCGGGCATCCGTGGCGCTGGCCATGATATTGATCACATCCCCGCAGACCTCGACAGCCGCGGAGGGATAGCGCCTGCGGAGCATTTCCTGCAGGCGGGCAGCATTGTCGCCCGTCGCCGCGCCCGCAACGCCTGCGAAGATGCCTTCGACCCTTGTATCGCGGCTGATGGCATCTATGCCGCGGCACAGCACCTCTGCCGCCGTCTGCAGGCCGCAGATATTCGGGTTGCACCCTTCCAGCCGGAGCGCGCGCAGAACGCGTCCGCTCTCGTCAAACAGGGCAAAGGCGGTTTTGGTGCCGCCGCCGTCGATGCCGATCATGCGTTTCGCATCGGCGCCGCCGTCTGTCAGGCCGAGCAGATAGTCGCTCGAGACGCCGAACAGGCGCGACAGCGCGCAGAGCTTGTACGCATCCGGCAGAGCGACGCCCCGCTCCCAGCCGGACACGGCCTGAAAACTGACGCAGAGCGCCTGGGCCAGATCGTTTTGCGTCATGTGCGACTGTTGCCTGAGAAATTTGATATTATTTGCAAGCGCGTGCATATGCGCCTCCCCTTTCTGCTTTTATAATACGCGAACGCTTGAATTTGTCAATCGGAGTATCCTTGAATTGCAGAAAAGACTAAAGTAAAAATTTAGCGCTTGATGCACAAGCGTATCCTGTGGGAACAAATCTGTGACCAGTAAAAGGCGCCGCCGCAAAACACACAGCGTTTTGCGGCGGCGCCTTGCCGATCGTTCGGCAATCGGCCGGAGGTACAGGATTAAAGCGCGATGAATGCGGGCCGCTCTTCGGCGGTTTCCACGCAGACAACGGTGTCGAGCGGGTCAAAAACGATGTCTTCCGGGAAGTGGAACACCCAGCACCTGTTGCTCCCGTGTTCGCAAAGCGCCTCGACTGCAATCTCGCGTCCGTCTGCAAGCAGATACGCGCGGCGAATTTCACCGGCAATGTTGTTCAGCCAGATATCATGCTGTACGGGAGGGAGAAAGTGGACATACAGGCGGTACGGTTTTTGCGTAAAATAAACCGTTTCCTTATCGTAAGGATAGCAGCTGATTGCCTGCGTGGCGTAGATACTCTCGCCGCAGCGCGCAAGATATGCGCCGATCTCGTCAAGCACGGCAACACTTTCCTGCGGGATAAGGCCTTCGGCAGTGGGGCCGACATTGAGAAGATAGTTGCCGCCGCGGCTGTTGATTTTCAAAAGCAGACGGATCAGGTCGGCGGGCTTTTTCCAGTGGTGGTCGAAACGGCTGTAGCCCCAGGTATCGTTGAGCGTTGCGGGCACCTCCCAGTCGCCGTAATACGGCAGAAGGGGGATATCATTGTCGCCCGTGGTCATATACTCGCCGGCGCCGTTGCCGATGCGGCCGTTTATAATGCAGTTCGGCTGAATGGATTTGACAAGATCGCAGATCGCACGGCTTTGCGCCGGGGTCATGTTCATAGCGGTATCAAACCAGAGACAGCCGATCTCGCCGTAATTGGTCAGCAGCTCATGAAGCTGCGGCATGCATTTTTCCTCAAAATAGCGTGAAAAACATTCCGGCTCCGGATGACGGGCCCGGTATCCGTCCGGATGATGCCAGTCCTGCGATTGGGAGTAGTACAGGCAGAATTTAAGCCCTTCTGCGCGGCAGGCGTCCGCCAGCTCACGCACGACGTCGCGGCCGAAGGGCGTGGCGTCGACGATGTTGTACGGGTCGCACGCGGAATGATACATCGCAAAGCCGTCGTGATGCTTGGCGGTGAAGACCACATACTTCATGCCCCAGCCCTTTGCCATGCGTGCCCAGGCGCGCGCGTCGAACTGCGTGGGATGAAAGCGCTGCGCAAGTTTTTCGTATTCTTCCACGGGGATATCCATGTCGTTCATGATCCATTCGGAAGCGCCGGGAGCGCAGCGGCCGTTATATTCGCCCGCAAGCGACGCGTAGAGTCCCCAGTGGATAAAAAGACCATATTTGGCCTCACGAAACCATGGCATGTCCGTAGTATGCATGCAGTGTCCTCCTGTTTTCCTATTGTGCGCTGACAGCATTATCGTACCACACGCAGAGAACGGCGTCCACTCCTGTTTCAGCAGCTGCGGCCTAGCGTATGCTGAGCAGCAAAACCGCCGCAGAACCTGATCTGTTCTGCGGCGGTTCTTCTGCGGATTTTGCGCCCGCTCAGAGCGCAATGAAGACGGGCTTCTCCTCTTCCGTCTCGACGCAGATGACCGTATCGAGCGGGTCGAAGACCGTATCTTCCGGGAGGTCGAACACCCAGCTTCGGACCCTTTCATGTGTGCAGGTGACGCTGAAGGCAACGTCGCGTCCATCGGCGAGGAGGTATGCCCGGCGGATGCCGCCGGCGATGTTGTTCAGCCAGACGCGGCGGGTCGGCGCGGTGAGGTGGATGTATGTGCGATACGGCTTCTGCGTGAAGAAAAGGTCCTCTTTGTCATACGCATACTGGTCGACCACCCGCGTGGCGTAGATGCTCTCGCCGTTTTTGGCAAGGAACGCGCCGATCTGATCGAGTATGGCGACGCTTTCCTGCGGCACCACGCCGTCCGCAGTCGGGCCGATATTCAGAAGATAATTGCCGCCGCGGCTGTTGATCTTCAGCAGCAGGCGCATCAGCTTGGCGGGCGTTTTCCAGTTGTGGTCAAAACGGCTGTAGCCCCAGGTGTCGTTGAGCGTCGCGGGCACTTCCCAATCGCCGTAATACGGCAGGGCGGGAATATCGTTGTCGCCCGTGGTCATGTACTCACCGACGCCGTTGCCGATGCGGCCGCTGACAAGGCATTTTGGCTGGATGGATTTCACCAGGTCGAAAAGGGAACGGCTCTCCTCCTCGGTCATGCCCATGAAAGTGTCAAACCAGATACAGCCGATCTCGCCGTAGCGGGTCAGCAATTCTCTGAGCTGGGGCTTGCACTTCTTTTCAAGGTAGCGTGTAAAACGCTCGCCCGGATCGGGATGACCGGAGCGGAACGCGTCCGGTTCATGCCAGTCCTGTGCCTGCGAGTAGTAAAGGCAGAATTTGAGCCCTTCCGCGCGGCAGGCATCCGCCAGCTCGCGCACGACATCGCGGCCGAAGGGGGTGGCGTCGACGATGTTGTACGGGTCGCACGCGGAATGATACATCGCAAAGCCGTCGTGATGCTTTGCAGTGAAAACCACATACTTCATACCCCAGTCCTTCGCCATGCGCGCCCAGGCGCGCGCGTCGAACTGCGCGGGGTTGAACGTCTCCGCGTATTTTTCGTACGCCTCCAGGGGGATGTTCAGATCATTCATGATCCATTCCGCGATGCCGGGGGTACGGCGGCCGTTGTATTCGCCCGCCAGCGCGGAAAACAGGCCCCAGTGGATAAAAAGGCCGTATTTCGCCTCGCGGAACCAGGTCATATCTGCAGCGTGCATAGGGAAGCCCTCCTGCCTTTTATAATGTTACCATGGTATCATGCGCGCCGCGCCGCGTCTACTCCAATTTTGCGCACTGTATCCGAAAAGCGGAGCAGGCCTTACCACTGGAGCGGCGGCAGGATATCGCCCTGCCGCTCAAACATCTCGTCGATAAGCGCGACGGCGTTCTCATACGTCGAGCAGCGGCGCATAGGGGAGCGGCATTGTAAGAGTCAACGCCGTATACCAAAACGGAGAGAAATACCAGGAGCGGATCAACAGAAGCAGGCGCTCCGGTTGGGCTTGATGCGCCGCCGGGGGAATGGGCGTGAATCAGTGTTTTGCTAACCGCTGCTGCGCTCCTTATACTTGAGGGGCGTGATGCCGCATTCTTTTTTAAAAGCGCGGATGAAATTATTCACGTCGCCGAAGCCGCATTTGACGGCGACCGCAGAGACGGGAAGGTTTGTTCCGAGAAGGAGCGTCTTCGCATGTGCAATGCGGCTCAAAAGCAGGTACTGTTTGGGGCTGTAGCCGGTCAGCTCCCGGAAGGCGTGCGACAGATAGTAGATGCTGATGAAGTGCTCCTCCGCCAGGCGCGCAATCTGGATATTGTGCATGAAGTTTTTGGCGATATACGCCTGTACGCTGCAGACAATGGTCTCGATCGCGCTGTCCGGCGCGGGAAAGCGTTCGGGCGCGATGCGGTAGGCGGTGACGAGAATCCGGATCAGGCTGCACACGGCCATGGCGAGGGAGCATTCATCGCGGCGCTCATACTCATCCAGCAGCGCGCGGAAATTCTCCTCGATCGAAGCCATATGTGCTTGTACGTCGAGCGTGTGCACAAAATCTGCGGGACGGTTGCGGAAGATGAGAATCAGGCGTGCGTCGCTGATATACCGGTCGATCGCCGCGGGGGCGATGGTGGCGTAGTAGCGTTCATAGTTTTCGGACATACCGGTGACAGAGTGCTCCTCAAAATTGGACAGGAAGGCGAGCATGCCGGCGCGCAGCGGGTAGTTCTTTGCGCCGATCGTAAGCGTTGCGGTGCCCGCCTTGACAAAGATGAGCTCAAAAGAATTGTGAAAATGTGCGGTGAGCGGCTGCGGCGTATTCGAATAGCGGCAGGCGCCGAACAGTTCGTCTATTTTCATGGATAGCCTCCCCATCAAAGCAAGATTTACGTATTTAGAGACAACAAAACCATATGCCGCTATTGTATCATGAAAACATAGGAAAGAAAGCGATGCGCTATGAAAGCAAAGCATACAATATGAATTCTGACCGGTACAAAGCGCTTACACGCCGTATCCCTGCCCGATGCCTGCTGGAAACGGCCTGCCCAGTCTGCATGTGCAGACGGAACAAAAAGAAGGCATTGTGCACGAACCGCGGATTTTTGCAATTCGCAAGGCTGGAAAGAGCACCGGTGATTTGGAGGAGAAAACAAATGCGCCACGAAAAATTCCATTATGCCAGCGTAGCAGAGCTGCGCGCCGCGCTCGACGCGCTTGGCGTTTCGCTCCCGCTCGCACGCAGCGCCGCCGCGCTCGCCAGGCCCCTGACGGTGCACGGGCGAACGCTCGCAAACAGGATCGTCGTGCAGCCGATGGAGGGGGCGGACGCGAATGCGGACGGCACGCCGGGCGAACTGACCTTCCGGCGCTATACGCGCTTTGCGCAAAGCGGCGCGGCACTGATCTGGGCGGAGGCAGCCGCCGTATCAGAGTCCGGCCGGTCGAGTCCGCGTCAGCTGATACTGAATGAACAGACGCTTCCGGCCTTTCAGCGGCTCGTGCAGCAGATGCGCGAGGCAGCGCGTGAGGCGGGCAGCCCCGACCCGGTGCTGATCCTGCAGATCACGCATTCGGGCAGGTACGCCAAGCCCGACGGAAAGCCCGCCCCGGTGATCATGTGGCATAAGCCGCTTTTTGAGGCAAAGGCGCCCATCGACGACAGGCGCATCATCAGCGACGACGAGCTTTTACGCCTGGCGCCGGCGCTCGGCGGCATGGCGGCGCTTGCGCAGCGCGCAGGCTTTGACGGCGTGGACCTCAAATGCTGCCATGGCTATCTGCTGAACGAGTCGCTATCGGCGTTCGAGCGCCCGGGCCCATACGGAGGAAGCCTCGACAACCGCACGCGCCTGCTGCTGAGCAGCATGGGCGCCTGCCGGGCGGAAACATCGTCTGACTTTATCGTAACGGCGCGGCTGGGCGTATACGATGGTTTCCCGTATCCGCACGGCTTCGGCGCGGATGAGGCGTGCAATCCTGTGCTGGACGACGCGCTGGCGATCGCAAAAACGATGCATGACCGCTTCGACGTGCGCCTTTTGAACGTGACTGCGGGCAATCCCTATGTCAATCCGCATGTGAACCGCCCTTACGACATGGGCAACTATCTCCCCGACGAGCATCCGCTCGCGGGCGTGGGCCGCATCACGGGCTTTGCCGCCGCAATGCAGAAAGCGCTTCCTGATACGGCGATCGTCGCATCGGACCTTTCCTACCTGCGGCAGTATGCGCCGCTCGCGGCGGCAGGGCTGATTGAGGCAGGGCAGAGCGCGCTTGTCGGGTTTGGACGCCTTGCTTTTGCGGACGCGGATTTTGCGCGCCATATGCTGCAGAGCAGTGAGCTGGATGCGAAAAAAGTGTGCGTGACCTGCGGGCAGTGCGCGCGCCTTTTGCGCGCGGGCATTCCGACGGGCTGCGTGGTGCGCGACCGGGATGTCTATCGCCGCGTTGAAGAGATTGCTGAAAAGGCGGTGAGGGCGTGAGCAACCTCGACTGCATGAGTGGCAACGGCCCTGTGGCCGTGGTCACCGGTTCGCGGCGCGGCATCGGCCTGGGCATCGCGCGCGCGCTCGGCCGGGCGGGCTATCGCGTGTTCCTGTCGGCTGTTTCAGACGCCGGACAGGCGCAGGATGCGCTGGATTCCCTTCACGGAGAGGGGATCCGTGCGGAGTATGTGCGCTGCAATATCGCAAAGGCGGAGGAGCGCGCCGCGCTCATTGCCGCGGCGGAGCGCACGGGGAGGCTCGACCTGCTCGTCAACAACGCCGGCATCGCGCCGCGCGTGCGCGCCGACATCCTTGAAACCTCGGAGGAAAGCTTTGAGGAGGTACTCGGCGTGAATCTGGAAGGCGCGTTCTTCATGTGTCAGGCAGGCGCGCGCGCAATGATCCGGATGCTTGAAAACCCGCCGGAGAACTATCATCCGCGCATTGTAAACGTCTCATCCCTGTCCGCCTATGCCGCGTCTGTGAACCGCGGCGAGTACTGCATCTCAAAGGCGGGCGTGTCGATGGTGACCACGCTCTTTTCCAGCCGCCTGGCGGAATACGGCATCCCTGTATTCGAAGTGCGGCCCGGCATTATTGCCACCGATATGACGGCGGGCGTATTGGACAATTATAAACGGCGCATTGCCGAAGGGCTCACGCCCATCCCGCGCGTGGGAACGCCGGAGGATGTGGCAAACTGCGTGCTTGCGGCGGCGGGCGGCCTTCTCGATTTTGCCACAGGCCAGGTGCTGAACGCAGACGGCGGCTTTCACCTGCGCAGATTGTAAAAGCGCGCCTGCCCGGCAGGCCTGAAAACGGAAACATGAAAGGAGGCAGATGCGATGGAGAAGCGCTCCATCACGCTTGGCGGCGTTGCGCTGGATGAATATGTCCTGGATACGGCAGTCGTGGGTTCCGGCGCGGCGGGGTATGCCGCGGCAAATCATCTTTGCCGCTTTGGGTGCGAATGCGCCATTATTACCGAAGGGATCGGTATGGGCACATCGCGCAACACCGGCAGCGACAAGCAGACGTATTATAAGCTCTCGCTGGCCTCGGAAACGCCGGATTCCGTGCGTGCCATGGCGCGCACGCTTCACGCCGGCGGTGCGCACGGAGATATCGCGCTTGTGGAAGCGGCCGGGTCGGCGCGCGCGTTTTCCTATCTGGCGGAACTGGGCGTTCCCTTTGCCCGCAACCGGTATGGGGAGTTTGTAGGCTACAAGACCGATCACGACCCGCTCGAGCGCGCAAGCTCCGCCGGGCCGCTGACCTCGCGCTATATGGTCGAGCGGCTCGAGGAGGAGGCACGGCGCATGGGGGTGCGCGTCTTCGACCGGACGACGGCGGTGGCGCTGGCGGTGTCGGACGGCGCTTTGCTGGGCCTTCTGGCTGTGCGGCGCGACGCGGCGCGGCCGGAAGAAGCATTTGTCTTTTTCCGCGTAAACGCCCTCATTCTGGCGACCGGCGGGCCGGCTGCGGTATATGCCAACCGCGTGTATCCCGCGTGCCAGACCGGCATGACGGGTATGGCCCTCGAAGCCGGCGCGCAGGCGGAAAACCTGCAGGACTGGCAGTACGGCATCGCGTCGACAAAATTCCGCTGGAACCTGTCGGGGAGTTATCAGCAGGTGCTGCCGCGCTATTTTTCCGTCGGCGAGGACGGGATACAGCGAGAGTTCCTCTCGGATGCACTGGGCGAGCGCTCGTGCGAGCTGGAATTTTACAAGGGCTATGAGTGGCCGTTCGATGTAAGGAAGCTCGGCGCGTCCTCGCTGGTAGACCTTCTTGTGCATCGTGAAACGGTGATGCGCGGCCGGCGTGTCTTCCTCGACTATCGGGAGGAGCCGTCGTACCTTGCGGGCGGATGGGCCTGTGCCCCTCAAGTGGCGCGCGATTATATCGCGAGCGCGGGCGCTGAGGCATCTCTCCCGATCCGGCGGCTTGAGCGGCTGAATCCGCGTGCAGTGCAGCTGTACAGCGCGCATGGCATCGACCTTTCGAGCGAGCCGCTTGAAGCGCGCGTATGCGCGCAGCATCATAACGGCGGTCTGGCTGTAGATGTGAACTTCCAGACAAATATCGCAGGACTTTATGCCGTGGGCGAGGCTGCGGGAACATTCGGCGCATACCGCCCGGGCGGCGCGGCGCTGAATTCCGGCCAGGTGGGCGCCCTGCGCGCGGCAGAGCATATCGCGAAAAGCGGCAGAAACGTTTCTTCTCTTTCGGCGCAGGCGCAGCGCACGCTGGCAGAGCGGATCGAGACGGCGCTTGCTTGCGCGCGGCGCGCGGACACGGGGGAGGATTATTCCCTTCATATGCAGCGCTTTGCCCAGCGCATGAACACCTGCGCCGCATTTTTGCGCGACGTGACGGCGATGGAGCGTCTGCGCGCAGACATCCTCGACTGCCTGCGCGGATGCAGCGAGCGCGCGGGCTGTGCGGGCGTGCGCGGTATGGAGAACATGCTGAAAGCGCGGGATACGCTCATCACACAGGCGGCGGTTCTTGATGCGATGCTGCTCTCAGCGCGCGAGCATGGAAGCCGCGGTTCTGCCTGCGTGATCGATGGCGAATGGAACGGCGTCCTGCCCCCGTGTGTCCGCCCGTCAAAAGAGGGCGGGGCGGTCCTCACGGAGCGTTCGGCGCAGCAATTTGCCTCGCGTATCCGCCCGATCAGACCGATCCCGCCGGTCGACCGCTCGTTTGAAGCAGTGCTGAATGCGCAGAAGTAGCACGCTGATGTGCATTGAAATAAAGGGGGGTCTGTCGTGGGCGTAAACATTATATCTATGAGCTTTCATGACCAGCCCGTGAACGCGGTCCTCGCCGCGACGGGCGGGTGTTCAACACCGCGGTGCTCATCGGCCGTGCGCTTGCGGCGCAATACGGGCTCGAGCCGCTGAGAGACTATAAGCGCAGAAGCCGGCGGCATATCGATGCGCTGCGCGGCGAGGGCATCCCGTGCTGAACGGCGCGTATAGGCAGCTTCTTCATACTCCTTTTTCGCGGCGCCCGGCGCTTCCGGCCTGAGAAGCCCGGGCGCCCGCGGCTTTTGTACAATCTGTTTCTGAAAAGGGCCGGCGGGCTTTGGGCGGCACGCTTTGCTCCGTGCGTGCCCGCGTACATCCGGTGGACGGCGCAGGCAGATTCTGCTATACTTAAAAAAAGACCCTGCAAAGGGAAGGGAGGGGATCGCTGTGGACATGGAAAAATGGCTGGCGCTGTATACGCAGCGCGTGCAGGAAGTTTTCGGCGGGCGCATCGTCTGCGCGGGCCTGCAGGGCAGCCGTGCGCGCGGCGAGGCGCGCGCCGAGAGCGATATCGACATGGTGCTCATACTCGATATGCTGACGGAGGATGATCTCAGCCGCTACCGGGCTCTGATCCGCGCTTTGCCGGAGGCGGAAAAGGTCTGCGGCTTCGTCTCGGGAAAAGGGGAGATCGCAGGATGGACGCGCGCGGAGCTTTTTCAGTTCACCCGCGATACGCGCCCCATCATTGGCTCGCTCGATTTTCTGGAGCCGCTGATCGGGCGGCGCGAAGCCGCGGAGGCCGTGCGCAGCGGCGCGTGCGCGCTGTATCATGCAAGCTGTCATGCCTTTTTGTTCGGCGACCCCGGGGAGAGCCTTCCGGCGCTGTACAAAAGCGCGTTTTTTGTCCTGCAGGCAAAGGCCTTTCTTGATCGGGGCGAATACGCCGCGGGCCGCGACGCGCTTTTGCCGCTCGTTGCCGGGGAGGATGAGCAGATCCTGCGCGCGGGGATGGACGGCGCGCCCTTTTCGGATGCGGATGCGCGCTGCGCCGCGCTCGCCGCATGGGCGGGCGGCCTGATCCGCGCATACGGCGAATAAGAGAAAACAAGAGAAGAGCGCGCCGCATTTTTATGCGGCGCGCTAAGCTTAAACCGTTATGATGATATGGGTTATGTCCGGCCGACGAATCCCGGAAGGGGGATATGATCGAGCGATACGAGCGGGATGCCGTTATACTCCGTGCGCCGGACGCCTTCTGTCAGCGCGCAGGCGACGACGGAAATCTCAAAGCCGATCTCGCCGGCCATTTCGAGCACGGCGTCGATGGTGCCGCCGGTCGACACGACATCGTCGAGGAAGCAGAGCTTTTTGCCCTGAAAGCGCTCATATTTCTCCCGGCCGATCCACAGCTCCTGCCGCTCGGCGGTGGTGATGGATTTTACTGTGATCCCTTTCGGGTCGCGCATGAAGCCTTTGCGGCTCTTGCGAAGCTCGAGATAGCTCTTGTGTTCGCCGGAGATGGCCTGTGTCAGGCCGCATGATTTCGTCTGCACGGTGACAAAGGCGTCAAAGGAATACGGCGCGAGCTTTTCGCGCAGGCTGGCGGCGGCAACACGGTTCCATTCGCATTCGCCGGTCATGTCAAAGGAATAAATATAAAATCCGTCTCCGATGTCCATCAGCGGCAGGCTGATCTCAAACGAAGGGCTGAGATGGACCTTCCAGGATTCGGGCCATTGTGTCTGCAAAATCATTCTCTCCTTGTTTTTATCATTTCACGGCGGACGCCGCCCCGTGCGCCGGAGCGGCGTCCAAAGTTATGCTGGTTCCGTACAGATCAAACCAGGCCGACGTAAGCACCGAAGTAGCGCACGAGCACGCCCGCCACCATGCCGAGGAAGGGATTTTTCGACCAGGCGGTCACGCCCAGGGCGATGTAGCCGCTCATCGGCTCTTCCGTCTGTGTCACGGCGGAAAGATTCGGCGCAAAGGTCAGCGCGAAGCCGATCACCAGCAGAAAACCCGCGATGCTCTGCGAGGGCAGATACTTGCCCAGGCGTCCGACAAGACCGGTGAGGATGAGAATGCCGGTGATGAACATAAAGAAGATGCCGCACGCAACGGGCCAGGGCGCGCCGGCCGTGCCGGAGATGATCGCCTCGATCGGCGGGCCGCCGAAGAGGGCGCTGGGGATGTCGGCGAGGGAGTTGATCGCGGAAAGAAAGTCGAAATTCTGCGTCGTGCCGGCGATGCTCGCAGTGATGCCGCCGAAGGAGATGTTCGCTCCGATGTTGAGCATCATCAGGCTGAGCGCGCCCAGGATGACCGAGAGGTTGATCGTAGGTTTGATCAGCTTAAAGTCGCTCCAGTATTCTTTTTTCCAGAAGCGCCACTCGGTGCTCATTGCGACCGTGTCGCGTCCCTCTTCGATGACGGAGGAGAGGTCGACGCGCCGCTTTTGCAGGAAGAGGAAGTCCGCGGTGGAGACCACGACGGAGATGAAGATCGTCCATACGACCTTGTTTGCGCTGTTGAGGAAAATCGCATACGCCGCGATGGCGGAAACGATGGACACGAGCGAGGTGCGCTTCTCCTGTCCGTACATATCCCACGCCACGCCCGCGAGAATGAGGCCGACGCCGCTCATCATGCCGGAGATGACGGATGTGCCGGCAAAGTCGGCGATCTTCGTGATGCCGCCGAAAGCTGCGATGATCACCATCATGATCGCCGCGAGGAGGATGGAGCTGACGTTGTTGCGCAGGTTCTTCTTGACGCTGGCGACGGTGATGGTCTCCGCCTGGGCGGAGATGGGCGTGACCGAGCCGGTAAACAGATTGCCCAGCGCGCCGACAAGGTACGCAAAGCCGGCCGGCTTTAAGGCAAAACCGCGCGCTTCCGCGTACAGCAGCTGAGGGATGCCGTTGATGATAACCGCGACGACCGCCAGGAGGAATGGACCGATGGAGCCGAGGATTTCCATAAAATTCACCCTTTTTCAACAAATATGTTATTAATATACAATAACGTTCCCTGATAGGCAAGGTGTATTTTTAACAATTTTTTTACAAACGAGCGCTTTTGCCTGAACAGATATCCCTTGTGCAGAAAAACAGCGAATTGGCGGGAAACAAGGCGATGTCCGCTGTAAAGGGCGGCGCCGGAATAGAAAACCAGTCGTTTTCCAGGGCTTATTTCTGATTGGCGGCAAAAAAAGAAGAAGACAATGTCGGACATTGTCTTCGGTATGTCAATTCCTTGATCGCTCCATGCCGGCGGCGCGCAGGGCGCGTTTTTTCTCCCGCGCCCAGGCCTTCATCTCCGCCCCCGCGCGGTTTGATTCGACGACCTTCTGCAGGGCGAGGGTCGCCGCGCGCCGCGTCGGCAGGCACGCGCCGATCACCGGCTGCGTTTGAGCGGGGAAGGCCACGCAGCACTGCGACAGCGCCCACGCGGCGGCCATTTCCGCATAAAACGCCGTACTTTTAAGCGACGCGATGAGCGACAGGACGCGATCGATATGATCCGCGTCGATATAATACATCAAAAGCATCACAATGCCGAAGCGGGCGTGATATTCGCGCGCATCTTCCGCATACGGAACGATAAACTCCCACACGCGCGCAGGCTCCGCACGCGCCAGAACCAGGCCCGTGCAGAAGCTGTCGCACACGGACCAGTTCGTGATTTTCGGTACAAAGCGCGAGACGAGACCGAGCGTTTCCTCCGCGTCCGTCTTTGCGGCGCCGATGACCATGCCCTGCAGCATGATCTCTTCAAAACTCGCGTCCGATGCCGCGGCCAGATAGGCCCGCCAGTCGCCGCGCGCAAGCGTGCGCGCGATGGAGCGGAGCGCGGGCAGGCGCACGCCGAGCATCTCCTGCGCTCCGAGGCCGGGGATCAGCGCGCTTGAAAAGGCGCGGTACGCCGGCTCGGCAAGCGATTCGAGGTGCGCGCGCAAAGCGCCCGGTTCAGCCGGGCACAGGCCTGTGTTCATCCAACCCCTCCTGATGCGGGCGGCCCATTCCGGCAGCGGCCCGTCAGACTCTTGTGCAGACATTATATGAAAAAAGGGCCGCCGCGTCAATCGCGCGGCAGAGAAAGGGCGGAGAGAAGCAGCGTTTTGCCGGCCAGAGGGAGAAGGCTGGTCAATCGCGCTGCAGGCGGCGCTGTACGGGAAGGAGGAGGTCTTCGTAATTCTCGATCTTTTCGTTCAGCCGCTCGAGGGAGCGCTGCATGTCCTGCATGCGCTCGATGAGCTGGGCGCGCTGCTCGATCAGGATCGCCTTGCGCGCAGGGACTGTTTCATCCCCCTGGCGGACAAGCGCGACATATTCGATGAGCGCCTCGATCTGCACGCCGGCGCGGCGCATGCACTTCATCAGTTCGATCCAGCGGCACGAGGCCTCGTCGTAATCGCGCACGCCGCCCGCGCGCCGCGGCACGGGAGGGATCAGGCCGATGCGCTCATAGTAGCGCAGCGTGTCGGCGGAGATGTCGTATTTGCGGCTTACCTCGGAAATGGTCATGCCAATGCCCCCTGTCTATCATTCATCATCTGCCGAAAAGCGCCTGGGCGCGCCGCATATTCTCCCGCACAGGAACGCCGAACGGGCAGCGCTGTTCGCACTGGCCGCAGCCCACGCATTCGCCGGCCGTATGCGCAAGCGCGGCATAATGCTCGCGCACCGTTTCCGGCACGGCGCCCTGCGCGCGGGAGAGATTCAAAAACTTGGTGACCGACGCGACGTCGATACCCCGGGGACACGGGGCGCAGTGGCCGCAGTACATGCAGTGCCCCTCATAGCGCAGCTTCGGCATTGCCGCGAGAACTTTGGCGTAATCGCGTTCCTCCCCGCGTGCGGTTTCATAACCGGCGCAGTGACGCAGCTCCTGCACCGTATGCGCCCCGGCGAGGACGGATGCGACCGCGGGGCGCGTGAGTGCATAATGAATGCACTGGTACGGTGTGAGCGCGCGACCGGCAGGCGAGAGCGCGGCGCTCAACAGGTCGCCGCCGCCGAACGCCTTCATCACAGTGATGCCCACCCCCATGCGCTGGCAGGTCTCATAAAGCGCTTCGCGCTCCGGGTCCATTCTGAGCGCGGGCAGATCATAGCTCTTCGCGTCGAAAAGGGCGTTGCAGTCCTCGCCCGGCGGCATAAGGTCGTACAGCGGGTTGATGCTGAACATGACGACGTCGACAAGGCCGCTCCGAACCGCGGCGAGTGCGGCGGCAGGGTTATGACTGGACATGCCGATGCAGCCGATCATACCTTTGGCTTTGAGCTCTTTGGCATAGGCCATGATGGGGCCGTTTTCAACGGCGCGCCAATCCTGCACGGCGTCGACGTAGTGGATCATGCCGATCTCAACGGAATCGGTGCCAAGGCGCTCGAGCAGGTCGCAAAAGCCAGCCTTCACCTCGCCGATCTCGCGCGTGCGTTTATACTGTCCGTCCTGCCATACGGTGCACAGGTGTGCCTGCAGGACAAAGCGGCCACGCCTGCCCTGCAGCGCCGCGCCGAGGTGCGTGCGCAGCGTCGGATCGGGCGTGTACAGATCGATGCAGTTAACGCCGAGGGCATCCATTTCGTCGACAAGCGCGCGGACCTCCTCAGCGCTTTTGCCGACAAAGCCCTCGCACCCCATGCCGATCTCTCCGACTGTGAGGCCGGTCTTGCCAAGTGTGCGGCAGCGCATATCAATTTCCTCCTTCTTTTTCAAATGCGGCGGCGACGTCTTTCAGAAAACGCGGCACCTCGATATGCTGCGGGCATGCGCGCTCGCATTTTCCGCATCCGATGCAATCGGACGCCCGGCCGCCGGCCGCGGCAAGGTTTGCGTAATATACGCCCTGGACGGAAAAATCTTTTTCGATCTCCTGGCGTTCAGCGTTGAGCAGCGCGAAGTATTCAGGGATGGGAATGTGCTTCGGGCAGCCCTCGACGCAGTAGCGGCACGCCGTGCACGGCACCGCTCCGCCGCCGCGCAGCAGCTCCGCCGCACGCTCGACGACGATTCGCTCGCGCGCCGTCATGGGTGAAAAGTCCTCCATAAAACTGATATTGTCCTCCATCTGGGCCAGGTCCGACATGCCGCTTAAAACGACCAGTACATTGTCGAGGCTGGCCGCAAAGCGGATCGCCCATGCGGGAGGAGACAAGTCGGGCCGCGCGGCGCTGAAGAGCGAACGGATGCCCTCGGGCACATGCGCGAGCGTTCCGCCCTTGACGGGTTCCATCACGATGACGGGCTTGTCATGCCGGCAGGCGACCTCGTAGCACCTGCGCGACTGGATGCTCTCGTTCTCCCAGTCGAGATAATTGATCTGCAGCTGCACAAAGTCCACCTCCGGATGCGCGGTCAGGATCTCATCGAGAAGCTGCGCCCGGTCGTGGAAGGAAAAGCCGATCCGGCGTGCGCGGCCCTGCGCCTTTTTTTCGGAGAGAAAAGCAAAACTGTCCAGGCGCTTTGCCGTTTCATAATTGGAGACATTCAGGTTGTGCAGAAGATAATAGTCGAAATAATCGACGCCGCACTTTTGGAGCTGCTCAGTAAAAACGCGTTCCTGCTGGGCCGCGTCCTTCAGTGCCATGACGGGCAGCTTTGTCGCTACCGTGAAGCTCCCGCGCGGATGGCGCTCCACAAGCGCCCGGCGCAGAACACACTCGCTCTGATATTCGTGATACATATAAGCGGTGTCAAAATACGTGAAACCGTGCGCCAAAAAAGTGTCCACCATGCGGCAGACCTGATCAAAATCGACGCGGCCCTGCTCCTTTGGGTCGGGCATGGGCAGGCGCATAAAACCAAAACCGAGCTTTTTCATACCGTTCCTCCTTTTTTAACAGCGTACCACCTGAAGTGCACTCCAAGTCAAGAGGTTTTTAAAAAATAACATTCTGTTCAGCGCAGATATTCTGTTTTGCGGGGGGGCAGGAACGGGGCCTTTTTACGTGCATGCCCCGACGCGAAGGCCGGCGCCAAAGAAAGGTGGGAACAGGCTTTTCCAAAGCGCGCCGCGCGGCGAAATTTGTCGCAAACGGAAAAAACTTTTGCCCGATTCGTTGACTTTCGAGTGTGGATATGTTTTACTTATCTGTGAAAAACTATCTGTGATCGCCATGAATACGCAGCCTTCGCCCGCAATGCCTTGACGGGCGGCCGAAGGCTGCGTATTCATGAGAAAAAGGGAGAGGGATGTAAAAATGGCAAACGAAAAACACTCTGCCGTCGGGTATCTGCCCGGCGAAACGCCTCCGATAGGGAAACTGATTCTCTATGCGCTGCAGCAGGTCATCGTTATGTTCCCGGCCACAGTGGCCGTGGCGCTCATCACGGGCTTTCAGGTGTCGACGACGATCTTCGCCAGCGGCCTGGCAACGCTCTGCTTTATCCTTATTACGGGCAAAAAGATTCCGCTTTATTACGGCTCGAGCTTCGCATATCTGACGGCGATTTCGAGCATGTGCGCGGCGGAGGGATTTGAGCGCATCGACGGGATTCTCCCGACGGCGGCGATCCAGCATGCGCAGTTCGGCATCATCATGTCGGGCATTATTTCCATCGTCGCAGGCGTCATCATCCGTTTCTGCGGCAGGAAGGCGGTCGAAACGGTTCTTCCTCCGGCGGTAACGGGCTCGGTCGCGATGATTATCGGCCTGACGCTGGCGGGGAATGCGCTCGGCGATGCGATCCCTGCAAAGGCCGTCAACGAGGCGGGCGCCGCTGTCGTGACCGCGCAGAACAGCTGGTGGATCGTCGTGTCGCTCGTCACGCTTCTTTCCACGATTCTTTATGCGAAATATCTCAAAGGCTTTCTCGGCCAGCTGCCGCTCCTGCTCGGCGCGCTGACGGGCTGCGCGTTCGCCGCGGTGGCATATTTCGGCTTTGATATCAACCTTTTCCGCAGCATGCCGGCGGCGGCGCTCGATGCGTCTCTGTGGAAGCTCGGCGACGGTTCGATCTTCGCCGTGCCGGCCTTTTCACTGCCGCGCGTGTCGTGGACCGCGGTGGCGGCGATCATGCCTATCGCGATCGCGACGATTCCGGAGTCGACCGCGCATATGTACCAGCTGGACATCTATGTCAACGACGTGGCCAGGCGCAAGGGCAAAAAGCTCGGCTACAGCCTGGTGGACATGCTTGACCGCAATCTGATCGGCGACGGCATCTGCGATATGATCTCCGGTGTGGTAGGCGGCCCGGCGGGCACGAACTACGGCGAGAACATCTCCACCATGGCGATCACAAAGGTATTTTCCGTGGCGGTGCTGGCAGTCGCGGCGGTGATCGCAATGGTCATCTCCTTCTTTACTCCGCTGATCCAGGTCATCTACGGCATTCCGCTGGCGGTTATCGGGGGACTTGAGATCTATCTCTTCGGCGCCATCGCCGCACAGGGCATTGCGATCATGATCGACAAGAAGGTCGATATGTTCAGCTCGAAAAATATCGCTATCATTGCCTCGATCATGGTCATCGGCATCGGCGGCAACTATGCCTTCGGCGGCAATATTCCGTTTTTCGGGATCGATGTTCCGTGCATCGCGGGTGCGGCTATCTTCGGTATCCTGCTGAACCTCCTCCTGAGCATCGGTGAAAAAAAGACGGCAGATGCCGAATGAGCAAGAAAAACGCGAATAAAATCTGAGTTTTTTATATGCATGCGCGGCGCTCGCCTGCGAGAGAGAGACGCGCGCGAATGGAATCAAAATTTTTTAGCGAAGCAATCAAAAATGCCCCGCGGTACAGGTGTTGCCTGTACCGCGGGGCGTTTTTATTAAGAAGCCGTTCGGACCCGTTTTGAAGTGGAACATTGCAAAGGAGCGGGGAGAGACGGGTTATCCCCTGCCAAGGATCGCATCCATATCCTGCTCGGGGGCAGTGATGGGCTGCAGCCCGTAGGTGTCGACAAGGACTTTGACAACGCTTTCTGATAAAAATGCGGGGAGTGTCGGCCCCAGGTACATGTTCTTGATCCCCAGGGAAAGAAGCGTGAGCAGGATGCACACGGCCTTCTGCTCATACCAGGAGAGAACAAGCGTCAGCGGCAGGTCGTTTACGGTGCAGTCAAAAGCATCCGCCAGGGCAAGCGCTACCCGGATGGCGCTGTAAGCGTCGTTGCACTGGCCCATATCAAGGATGCGCGGCAGACCGCCGATTTCACCCAGGTCAAGGTCGTTGAATCGGTATTTGCCGCAGGCGAGCGTGAGGACAAGGGTATCCATGGGCGTCTGCTTTACAAATTCGGTATAGTAATTTCTGCCCGGATGCGCGCCGTCGCAGCCGCCTACGAGGAAGATATGCTTGATCGCCCCGTCTTGAATGGCGCTGATCACTTTGTCTGCATTGGCGAGCACCGCCCCGTGGGCAAAGCCCGTTGTCAGCATGTGTCCGCCGTTGATACCGCTCATGCTGTGGTCATGCTCGTAGCCGCCCAGCGCAAGCGCCTGCTCAATGATAGGGGTAAAGTCTTTATTGCCGTGTTCATCGCCAGTGATATGGACAAGCCCCTCATAGCCCACCACCGAGGTGGTGTAGACACGGTCCTGGTAACTGGGGCGCTGCGGCATCAGGCAGTTTGTCGTAAAGAGCACGGGGGCTGGGATATCTTCAAATTCCTTCTGCTGGCTCTGCCATGCGGTACCGAAATTGCCTGCCAGATGCGGATATTTTTTCAGTTCCGGATAGCCATGGGCAGGGAGCATTTCACTGTGGGTATAGATATTGATGCCGCGGCCTTCCGTCTGCTCCAGAAGCTGCGCCAGATCCTTCAGATCATGCCCGGATACAACGATAAACGGCCCTTTTTTGATATCGGTATTCACTCTTGTCGGAACGGGCGTGCCGAACGACTCCGTGTTTGCACGGTCGAGGAGTTCCATGCACTGGAGATTGATCTTTCCAAACTCCATGATGAGCGCAAGCCATTCCTCCACAGTGTGCGTCCGGCTGATCTCATACAGACCCTTGTAAAACCATTTGGTGACGGAATCATCTTCATAACCGAGATTCATGCTGTGATGCGCATATGCGGCCATGCCCTTCAGACCGAAGAGAAGCGTCGAACGAAGGGAAACGATGTCCGTCTCGCCCTTCCAAAGCGCCACGACAGGGATATCACTGCCGCCGGCAGCTTTGCGCTCGGCGATGACTCTGTCAATAAAATGCCGGATGGACGCATTATCAAAGTTTACATTCGTGAGCGTGGTGAAAAGTCCGTCGATCAAAAGGCGCGCGGACAGCCTGGAGTAGCGGTCGTTTTCGATGCAGGACTGTGCCAGGCGGATCAGCTCCTGCACCAGTTCATCCTGGAGATTTGCAGTTTCCGGCTGCTTTCCGCACACGCCGGTACGGACGCAGCCTTTATTACCCGCTGTCTGCTGGCACTGGAAACAAAACATGTTTGACATAATATTACCCTCCTGTTTGTGAATCAATCTGCACGGCATGTGCCAAAATGATCCTGTTTATTTTTGTATTCCGGGAGAATCATGCGTTAAAAGACGACGGTGAGGAGCATCTTAAAGCGCTCCTGCCCATAGACTGCATGCGGGGTGTTCGCCGGCATGACGATCGCCTGCCCCTGCTGAAGGATAAACGTATCGTCTCGGATGGTGAACTTTCCCACTCCGTCGAGGACGGTGACCAGCGCGTCGCCGTCCGACGCGTGCGTGCTGATTTCTTCCCCTTGTTCAAAGGCGAAAAGGGTCAGGCTGATGGCGCTGTTTTGTGCAAGCGTTTTGCTGACGACCTGGCCGGGCTGATACTGGATCTCCTCGCCAAGGCAGAGCGCTTCGGATTTTGCAATATTCTTGATTCCCGCTGGCATAGGGATACCTCCTGTCGATGTTTTCTTTATTGTATCCGCCGGCTCTTTTAAAATCCGTTGTTTTTGCAACGGTCAGGATATTTTTTACTTTTTTTCTTAGCAGGGCCGATAGCAATGGTTTTTATTGGACATATTCTAACAATATATTTGCTTTCATCTATGTTAGAATGCAATTGCGATCACCGGAAAACTGTCCGAGTTCCCTCAGTGGCACATTTCAGAATTTGAACAAAAAAAGGAGAAAACACACATCATGAAAAAACTGCTTGCACTGACACTATCTGCAGCGATGGCACTCTCTCTCGCCGCATGTAGCGGCAAAGCTTCTCCAGACGCAGAGGGCAGCATTTCCGGTACGAAGGGTGACATCGAAATTGCCGTTGTGGTGAAGACATTGTCCTCCGAATATTGGAACTATGTAAAAGCCGGCTGTGATGCCGCAGCCGCCGAGCTGGGCGTAAAGGTGAGCGTAGTCGGGCCCGGCGCTGAAAGCGACATTGAAGGCCAGGTGGCCATGATCGAGCAAAGTCTCAGTGCCTGCGACGCGATTGTAGTCGCCCCGAACGACGCAGGCGCCGCTGCAAACGCGCTGCAGCCGGCGATCGAACAGAACATTCCGGTGCTTGCAGTGGATACCAACGTCGGTATAGACGGTCAGACTTGCTTCGTCGGCACGTCAAATGAAGACGCTGCAAAGCAGGGCGGCGTATGGGCCATTGAGCAGGCGGACCCTGGCGCAAAGGCTGTTATCATTTATGGGCAGGAAGGCGACAACACTTCCAATATGCGCCGTGCCGGATATGAGGCTGCCTGCAAAGAAGGCGGCGTTGAGGTGCTCTCCGCCCTGTCGGGGAATAACACCACCGACGGCGCCACAAAGGTGATGGAAGACCTTCTGAATTCTTTTCCCGATCAGATCGACATCGTGCTTTGCATGAACGATGATACGGCGATCGGCGCGATGAACGCCTGCAAATCGGCAAACGTCAATGACATTATCATTGTTGGGTTTGACGGCAATGAGTCGGCGGTGGATCTTGTTCTTTCCGGTGACCTTGCCGCTACTGTAGCGCAGCAGCCGTATGAGATGGGCTATCAGGTTGTGACAGCTGCCGTCAAGGCGGTTCAAGGCGAGGCGGTTGAAGAAAACGTAAGCGCGCCGGTTCAGATCATCACTGCGGAAAACGGCGAAGCATATCTGAACACGCTGAAAGAGATGCTCAAATAGCCTCAGTACCATATGTGGGCGATGTCGGACCGGACAACCGGCGCATATGCGCATGAAAAAGCCTGCGGCGGTTCTCGTGAAAAGGAAGCGCAATACGGTCAGTACATATTTGGCAGATACAGCTGGGGTTTGGCGGCAGATACATTCTGCCGTCAAATCCCAGTTCAGCAAGGATGTTGTTTTCCCTTTTAAGAGCAAAATCAGGAAACAGAAACGAGGTAATGGCATGGCTGAATACGTCGTCGAACTAAAAAATATTACCAAACGTTTTCCTGGTGTGGTTGCGATGAAAAATATGTCCATCGGCATCAGGCCGGGCGAGATCCACGGTTTAATCGGCGAAAACGGCGCAGGCAAATCCACACTCATTAAAGTACTGACCGGTGTGCATATACCGGAAGAAGGCGAAATCCATGTGGACGGCCAAAAAAAAATCTTTCGCAATCCCGTCCAGGCGCGTGAGGCGGGAATTGCCTGCATCTATCAGGAACTGAACATTGTCAAGCAATTATCCGTTACAGACAATGTATTCATGGGCAGAGCTGTTAAGAAGCACGGCCTGCTGGATTATTCCAGAATGCATGCCGAGGCCGCCCGCGTATTAAAGAGCCTGGGGCATCCGGAGATCAATGTGAGATCCGAGTGCGGAAAAATGGGTGTGGGCCTGCAGCAGATGGTTGAAATCGCCAAGGCGGTTTCTCTTGACGCAAAACTGATTATTATGGACGAACCTACTTCTTCCCTGGGCAAAGAAGAAATCGCACAGCTGATGGAGACCGCGCGCAGCTTAAAGGCAAAAGGCGTGGCGATTCTCTTTGTTTCACACAAGTTGGAAGAATTATTTGAATTGTGTGACCGTGTGACCGTTATGCGTGACGGAGAGCACATCGTGACAGACGATATTGCCAACATGACGGAAGACTCTGTGATCAACGCCATGGTTGGGCGAACGCTTGACAACCTGTATCCAAAGGAATTCGGCACAAAGGGTGATGTATGGCTGGAGGTACGCCATTTGAATGCAGCGGGCGTGCTGCATGATGTCAGCTTTCGGGCGCATGCCGGGCAGATTACAGGCTTTGCAGGCCTTGTTGGGGCAGGCAGAACGGAAACCATGCGCGCCGTTTTTGGCGCTGACCGGCTGGACAGCGGAGAAATTTACGTGAAAGGGCAGCGCGTTGCGATCAGGAATCCCAAAGGGGCGATCCGGCAGGGGATCGCGTTTTTGACGGAAGACCGCAAGGGGCAGGGCCTGGTGCTGTCTTTGGATGTGCGTACAAATTTAATTCTTTCCAATCTGAACGGATTCAGAAGAGGCCCGTTTTTAGATAAAAGGAAAATTGAACCATCCTGCCAAAAAAAAGTTCAGACCCTCAAAATCAAAACGCCTTCTCTGGGAGAAGTGACCGCACAGCTCTCAGGCGGCAATCAGCAAAAAGTCGTCATCGGGAAATGGATCAACACCGATGCAGATATTTTTATCTTTGACGAACCGACACGCGGCATCGACGTGGGTGCAAAAATAGAAGTATACCGTGTGATGAACGACCTGGTCAAAAACGGCAAATGCGTGATCATGGTTTCCTCAGAGCTGCCGGAGATCCTTGCAATGAGCGATCATGTAGTCGTTATGCGCGGCGGGCGAGTCATGGCCGATATTGCGCGGGGCAGCAAGCACTTTCAGTCGGAGGATATTATGAAAGCAGCCTGGGGAGGAGAGATTGAGTCTTATGAAGAAGCAAAGTAAAGCAAAAGAGCTTTTGCAAAAGTTGGCGACTTTGATGGCGCTTGTTCTTCTGTTTGCCTACTTTTCCATTGCCGAGCCCGACAAGTTTCTGCAGGTCAGCAACCTGATGAACGTCTTAAAGCAGGCTTCCATCAATTGCCTGATCGCTTCCGGCATGCTGGTCTGTCTGATCACGGCCGGCATTGATTTATCCGTAGGGTCAAACACCGTGCTCTGCGCATGCTTTATCGGCGTTTTGGTAGAGCGCTTTGGTATTACCAATGCGTTCGTGCTGGCTGTAGCCGGTATTTCAGTGAGCACGCTGGCAGGCTTCATCAACGGAACGCTGCTCACGCGGCTGGACTTGCCGCATCCGTTTGTATCGACCCTGGGCATGAAAAATGTACTTTTGGGAACGGCGCTGGTGATTACCGGCTCGAAAACCATCGGCTTTACGAACAAGGGCGTGGATTCTCTTTTAAAACTCGGCAATACTACGGTGTTGGAGCTGGACGCAAAGGGAACTGGCATTCCTGTAAGCTTCATTCTGGTGCTGATCGTATTTTTCTGTTTTCATATTTTTTTAACACGCTCTGCACTGGGCCGCAAGATCTATTGCGTGGGCGGAAACGCCGAGGCCGCGCGTCTGTCTGGCATTGCCTCCAAAAATGTGCTCACCTTTGTCTATACGCTGTCCGGCTTTATGTGCGGTCTTGCCGGGGTTGTTTCCTGCGGACGCCTTGCTACGGCAAATGCCAACTCAGGCCTGAACTATGATACAGACGCCATTGCCGCCTGTATTATCGGCGGCGCTTCCTTCACCGGCGGCAAAGGCACCATCTGGGGAACGCTCGTGGGGGCGCTTCTGATGGGCGTCATCCGAAATGGGCTGAATCTGATGGGTATCTCCACAGACGCACAATATGTCGTGATCGGTTCCGTCATTATTCTGGCGGTGACGATTGACGTTATCCGAAACAAAATGGAGGCGAAAGCGCGAAAGATGGCCGCGGTTTGATTGTGTCTATAAAGGAGCTGTGCCTGCGTATCGGAAAACATTCTGTCGGAACCGAATAAACAGTTCCATTCTTAAAACAGCCCCTGCGGCATGCCGCAGGGGCTGTTTTTGAGAATTTTTTATTTTGTACGGTCGAACGCGGGATTGAATGCATAAAAATTGCGGCAGTCCAGACGATCCTGGGCAATACGCATCGCATCGCCGAAGCGCTGGAAATGCACGACTTCGCGCTGGCGCAGGAATTTGATTGGATCGCGCACATCCGCGTCGTCGATCAGACGCAGGAGGTTGTCATATGAAAGGCGCGCTTTCTGCTCGGCCGCGAGATCCTCCGTCAGGTCGGCGAACACATCGCCGGTGGAGGCGAATGTCTGCGCGTCAAACGGCGTGCCGGAGGCTGCGATCGGATAGACGCCCGTGGTATGATCGACAAAATACGTATCAAAACCGCTCTGTTTGATCTCATCCATGGAAAGATTTCTCGTGAGCTGGTAGACGATCGCCGAAATCATCTCTACGTGCGCCAGCTCCTCCGTGCCGACGTCGGTCAGAATGCCGACGACTTCCTTATACGGCATAACGTAACGCTGGCTCAAATAGCGGTTGGCGGCTCCGAGCTCGCCATGCGGCCCGCCAAGCTGCGTAATGATTACTTTGGCGAGGGCGGGATTCGGATTTTTAATGTTGACAGGATACTGCAGCTTTCTCTCATATTGCCACATAATTCAGTTTTCCCCCTCCCACGGCCAGGCGTCGGCGACCCAGCGCCAGGTGTCCATGTCGTCGCTGCCGGTTACGGTCAGCGGGCCAAAGCGCTTTTCATATTCGGCGGCGGCCGCATTCCTGAGCTGTTTGTGCTTGTCGAGATACGCCAGCGCTTGCCGGCAGTTTGGATGCCCGTCAAGATAGAGCACGGCCTCAATAATCGCAAAGTCGTACATCTGGATGCGGCGCATCAACTGTCTCTTACTTCCTTCCACGCGGTATCGCCTCCCAACCTAAAAACGGCTTGTCGAGCCCCTGAAAGATCGTTCCGCGCGAAAGCGCGATGTCCGAGTCGTAGATATTCTCCCACGGCTGATACGGAACGTACGCCATTGCGAGCGCCTGCGTACTCATGCAGTCGTTTGTATACGGCGGTTCGATGCCGCCGGGTGCGTTTTCGAGCCGCATCATGCTTGATGCAAAGTCCATAGATTTGCTCCTCTCCATACTGTGGTCGTGGCGGCGTTTTTCCGCGCCGCTCAATACCAATATATGAAGCGACGCGCAGGAAGGTCCTCAAAAGAAGAATTTGCGCTGCGCAGCCGGTTGGAAAACAGCGAATTTCATAAAAAAAACCGGGCGCAAATCGCGCCCGGTGTGCAGATATTCTGTTATTCGATACCGAGGATTTTTTTCGGATTATCCAGCGCCATACGCTGCAGTTCTGCGTTAGTGAATCCCTCCGCAGCCAGAAGATCGAAAAAGGTCTGCATTCCCTCGGCAGGCGGCGGCGTCTGCCCCTGCCCAAGGTCAGAGGTGAGGATCGTCTTTTCAGGACCGACGCGGCGGATCTGCCGGACGATATCGGAAAGAGGAAAACGGTCGATCAGCATCAGGCCGTAGCTCTGCTCGGCGTAGACCCCGTCAAACGCGGTGAGCGAGGCCAGGTCGTCGTCCGTCAGCGATGTGGCGTGATAGAGCGGGTGCGTGAGGATCACGCTCCTGACCCCTTTCTGCTTTGCAAGGGGTACGAGGTCAAGCACCTCCTCGCGCGTGAGGTGGCCCGTGGCAAGAGCAAGCCCGTTATCGCGGATGATGTCGAGCACCTCTTCCAGCGCGGCGCGCACGGGCGGATCGAAGATCGATATGGGCTTGATGCTGTCCAGGGGGCGGCTGCCCGGGGAGAGCGCGCCGCCCGTCCATTCAGCGGGGATGTCGTATTCCTGCCCGTGGGCGCGCTGCATGCGCACATGCCCGGCGGCGTGGATCGTCGGCATCCAGACGATGCGCAGGGCTCGCTCCGCTCCCAAGCCGAGCGAACCGCGAACCGCGTCGGGATTGATCCCGCCGACGTGGTAATTCAGCGTGATCGAGCCGAAGAGGAGTCCGTCTTCTCCGAGTGCCGCAGCCCAGGGGGCCGTGGAGTGGCAGTGCGATTTTGCCACGGCGCCCGCCATGCCGCTGCTGCGCAGCGCGCAGTCGAGCTGCCCGAAGGTATATCGTCTTGGGATCGGCTCCGGCCCGCAGTGGACGTGGAGATCGTACGTGCCTTTTACGGTGAAGCGCTCAGACATGGGCTTTCTCCTGCGCTGCGTCCTGTGCATCGTTGATGGACTTCAGATATCCGTGGAAGCGCTCCTGGCTGTCGCGGTCCGGCGCTTTTGTGAAGAGGCTGACGAGAACGAAGGTGAGACTGTTGAAGATCAGGCCCCACACGCCGCTCGTGATGCCGAGAGGCGTTTTGACAATGAACTGTGTAAAGCACAGCGCGAGGACGCCGACGATGATACCTGAGATCGCGCCGGCTTTCGTGCCGCGCGGCCAGTAGAGCGCGCCGATGAGCGCCGGCATCATCTGCAGGCAACCGCCGAGCGCCACGGTCACGATCGCGACAAGGAGCGCGTTTGTGAACTGCGACATCAGAAGCGCGATCGCGGAGATGACGACGATGGCGAGCTTGCCGACAAAGAGGCTCTGCTTGTCTGTCGCATTCTTGTTGAAAAATTCCTTGTAGAGGTCAATGGTGAAGATGGAGCTTGACACGTGCAGCTGCGAGTCCGCCGAGGACATCGTCGCCGCGAGCGCGCCGGCCATCACCAGACCCGTGAGCCATGGCGAGGCGTACTTTGCGAGCATGGTCGGCAATACCATATCCGGCTTTGCAAGGCCCGGCATCTCCAGCGCGCCGCAGAACGCCACCAGGAAGATCGGCACATAGAAGAAGATGAGGTAAATAGGCGACGTGACCGCAAGCCACTTGAGCGTTTTCGGGTTTTTGACCGCGTAAAAGCGCTGGAAGGACGGCGGATAGATCGATATGCCGAACAGCGACAGGAACGAGGTCATATAGACCGGCCAGTATTCGACCGGGATGAGCAGCTTTTCAGGAAGCTCCGTGGCGACGCGCGTCATCAGCGCGGTCCAGTTCAGCGTTCCGGTCACCTCGCCGAGAACGACAGCTCCGCCGATCCAGACGAGCACGATCATCATGATCCCCTGCAGCGTGTCCGTCCACGCGACGGCCTTGAATCCGCCGAGCAGGATGTAGCCGATGATGACAGCGTAGAGGATCAGCGTGCCCGCCCAGTAGGGGATGCGGTCCTCTGTCACGGCCGCGAAAATCAGTCCGCCGCCGGAGATCTGCGACTGAAGATACGGGATGAGAAAAATCAGGCTCACCACAGCGACAAGCCCGCGCAGAAAGCGGCTTTTATAATAGCTGCCGAGAAGGTCGCCCTGCGTCATAAAGTTGTATTTTTTGCCCAGATACCATACCGGACGGCCGATGAAGTAGATCATCAGCGGGCTGACCACGCAGGAAGTGAAGGTCGCGAAAAAGCGGATGCCGGTGGTGTAGATCTGCCCCGCCGCGCCGAGAAAGGCAAAGCTCGAATGAAACGTTGCCACATATGTGAAATATGCCACGAACGGGCCGATTGAGCGCCCGCCGACATAGTATTCCTCCAGGCTCGCCGTACCGCCCTTCGAGCGGCCGAACACGCCGATGCCGAGCACAAGCACGCAGTACACCGCGATGATCGAAACGATAATGATCCAGTCTGCCATTACAAATTCCCCCTGTGCGCCGCCTGCCCGCGGCGCGCTTTTTTCCAGTTTCCGAAGGCGCTGACAAGAGCTAGTCTCTGAGCACCTTCCACGCCAGAACAATGCCGACGATGATCAGAAGCGAATAGGCTGCCCAGAAATAGAACAGGCTGAACGGCAGGCCGAGTATAAACGGGTAAAGCTTCTGCCCGGCGATGGCGCCGATGGGATAGTTCACAAGCGCAAACGCCAGTGCCCACAGCACGGCAAAAAGAATGCATTTTTTCTTTCTGGTCAATGTTTTCCCTCCCTGGCGGATGGGCCCGCCATCCGCTTTTACTTGCTAAAGCATTACTTTATTATAAGGAATCGTTTGCAGCCTGTCAACCTGTCGCATCAATTTTTTCACCATCAAAACGACAAAATTCGTGCCGCATATACAGGCAAAAAGGGGGCGCTGCGTATCACACAGCGCCCCAAAACAGGGAAAAAAGGGAAAATGAGCATACAAAGCGCTCATAAGAACGCGGGCATCGCCCGCATTCAGAAAGAATCAGCGGGCTTTTGCCTTGCGGAGGAGCCATTTGCCCAATACAAGGATCTCGTGAAAGACAAGCGGCAGCATGGAAAGGAGAATCAGATCGATCCACTCCACGAAGCTGAGCTCGACCGTACTGAACATTTTGGTGAGCAGGGGAACTTCCGTTACGGCGATCTGCAGCACAAGGCCGACGACAAAGGCGAGGATCATTGTTTTGTTTGCAAGGTGGTTCATGCGGAAAATGGATTTATCGATGTTCCGCATGCCGATGGCATGGAACAGCTGCGACGTGCCGAGCGTTACAAACGCATACGTCTGCGCGTGCATGAGGATATTGGGGTCCGCGAGCATCGCCTTGATCCCATCAAAGGAAATGGCCGCGCCCTGCGCCGTGAGATGGCGGATCGGCGAGTAGAGGAAGGCCGCGAGCGTCATCATGGCGATCACAAAGCCGTAGAACAGCGTCAACGCCATCCCGCCGTGGGCAAAGAGCCCTTCCGACGGCGCGCGCGGCGGCGCTTTCATAATATCCGAATCCTTCGAGTCGACGCCCAGCGCCAGCCCCGGGAGCGTATCGGTGATCAGGTTGACCCACAGAATATGCGTCGCCTGCAGCGGCGCCGCGAGACCTGCGACGATGGAGGTGAACATCGCGATCACCTCGCCAAAGTTGGAGGAGAGGAGGAAGAGCACGGACTTTTTGATGTTGCCGTAGATGTTTCGCCCTTCCTCAACAGCTTTTTCAATAGTGGCGAAGTTGTCGTCCGTCAGCACCATGTCCGCCGCGCCCTTTGCCACGTCGGTTCCCGTGATGCCCATCGCGACGCCGATGTCGGCGGCCTTCAGGCTGGGCGCGTCGTTGACGCCGTCGCCGGTCATGGATACGATATATCCGTGCGACTGAAAGGCCTTGACGATCATCACCTTGTGCTCAGGGGAGACGCGCGCGAACACGCGGTAATCCTCCACGCACGCGTTCAGCTGCTCCTGCGTGAGCTGGTCGAGCTCGCCGCCGGCCATGCACTGCGCCTCGCTTTCGGCGATGCCCAGCTCATGCGCGATGGCGTAGGCCGTGTCCTTGTGGTCGCCCGTGATCATGATGGTGCGGATGCGCGCATCCTTAAACACCTGCACAGCGTCCTTCGCCTCGGGCCGCGGCGGGTCGATCATGCCGGTCAGGCCGATAAACGTGAGGTTTTCTTCCTCAGCGGTGTCGGTATCCTCGCGCACGGCGAGCGCCAGCACGCGAAGGGCCAGACGCGCCATATCGGCGGCCGCCGTCTGAATGTTCAGAAGATCGGCGTTTGTCAGCGGGCGCTTCTCGCCGTTTTCCTCAATGGCGACGCAGCGCGAGAGGAGGACGTCCATCGCGCCCTTTGTGTAGGCCGCGATCTTCCCGTCGGGGGCACGGTGGACAGTCGTCATCATCTTCCTGCCGGAGTCAAACGCCTGTTCATTGATGCGCGGGTACGACTGCTCCAGCTCTTTACGCGAGAGCTGGAAGGGGAGGCCCATGTTGAGCAGCGCGATCTCCGTCGGGTCGCCGATGGGCGTGCCGTTTGCGACGGACGCGTCGTTGCAGAGTACGAACCCTTCCAGAAAGCGCTTGTCGCGCGGATAGGCAAGGTCCTTTACATCCATGAGCTTTCCACCCGAATACACTTTGGTAACGGTCATTTTGTTCTGCGTGAGCGTGCCGGTCTTGTCGGAGCAGACGACGCTCACCGCGCCGAGCGTTTCAACGCTCGCCAGACGCCGCACGATGGTGTTCACCTTTGCCATGCGCTGCACGCCCAGCGCGAGGACGATCGTCACCACCGCCGGGAGCCCTTCCGGGATCGCCGCCACAGCCAGGGAGATCGCCGTGAGCAGCATGGTCGGGATGTCGCGCTTCTGCAGCACGGCGATGCCGAACATCGCCACGCAGACCACTACCGCCACGATGCCCAGCACCTTGCCGAGCTCGGCGAGCTTTTTCTGCAGCGGGGTCATCTCGTCGTGCGTGCTGGAGATCATTTCCGCGATCTTGCCGATCTCCGTCTTCATGCCTGTCGCCGTGACGACACCTTCGCCGCGGCCGTATGTCACGCTTGTAGAGGAGTAGGCCATGTTGAGCCGGTCGCCGATGCCCGTTTTGCCTGAGGCGACAAAATCCGCATTTTTTTCGACCGGAACAGATTCGCCCGTCAGCGCGCTTTCCTCGATTTTGAGGTTCACGGAGGAGATCAGGCGAAGGTCGGCGGGAATGACGCGCCCCGCCTCGAGGATGACGATGTCGCCCGCGACGAGTTCACGCGCCGGGATGTCGAGCAGCCTGCCGTTTCGGCGCACAAGCGCTGTGGGGCTGGACATCTTTTTCAGCGCCTCGAGCGCCTGCTCGGCTTTCGCTTCCTGCGTCATGCCGATAAACGCATTTAAGAGCACGACAAAGAGGATAATGACCGCGTCGGAGACCTCCCGCAGGAAAATCGAGATCGCCGCCGCCGCGAAAAGGATATAGATCATCGGGTCGTTCAGCTGGGATAGAAACATCTGCAGCTTCGTTTTGGCCTTTTTCTCCTGAAGCTCGTTCGGACCGTCTTTTGCCAGGCGCTCTTTCGCCTGCGCGTCGGACAGCCCTGCCTCGGCACGGACCTGCAGAGCGGCGAGCGTTTCCACCGTCGTTTTCTGCTCGTACATTTTGCTACACTCCTTAAAAGACAGCGCTTTGCGCTGTATCTTATGATAACCGAAAAAAGCATGCGCTATGAAACGATGGACCAAAAAGAAAAAAGACCCCCAGCGCGCCGGCACTTTTCGGCACACTAAAAGTCTTGTTACCTGAACGGACCTCAAGCCAGGGCGCGAACGCCCGGGTGTTGACTTGAGATTTAAAACTACTCCCAATTAGTAATTTCATATTATAGCATATGATTCGCCTGTTTGCCAGCCATGGATATAAAGAAATTGTAAACAATCCTCCAAACATGTATACTATTTGAAATACAGTGCATGGATATGACAAAAGGTAATAAAATATTCCTGCATATGAGAAAAACTGCGCGGGAATAAACGCCTGCGTTGCCTTGGTGCAATAAAATACAGTTGCAAAATACAGCGGAACTATATATAATAAAGGAACAAAGACAATAGAGCAATCAAAGCGATGAGAAAAACTGCGGCCATTCGCGTCCTTTGCAGAGAGCCGGCGGCTGGTGAAAGCCGGCGGGAGGCGGGGCCTTTCCACTTTTTGAGCTTGGCGGGTTTTCCGCAGGGCGCGCCCTTTACAGCGCAGCGAGCGGCCGGCATATCTCGCGCCGGCAATTTGGGTGGCAACGCGGAGCTTTCCGTCCCATGGTTTCATGGAATGGAGGGCTCTTATTTTTTATCATCAGGAGGAACAGGACATGCTTGATATCAAACTTCTGCGCACGGATCCGGATCTCGTGCGCGAAAACATCCGCAAAAAATTTCAGGACGCGAAGCTTCCGCTTGTCGACGAGGTCATCGAGATGGACCGCGCGTTTCGCGAGGCAAAGGCCCGCTGCGATTATCTCAGAGGCCAGCGCAACACGCTGAGCAAGCAGATCGGCGGCCTGATGGCCAAGGGGCAGAAGGACGAGGCCGCCGCCATCAAGGCACAGGTCGTCGCCATGGCAGACGAGCTTGCGGCCCTTGAAAAACGCGAAGAGGAGCTCAGCGCCCAGATCCGCGAGCGCATGATGGTCATCCCGAACATCATCGATCCATCCGTGCCCATCGGCCGCGACGACAGCGAGAACGTAGAGATCGAGCGCTTCGGCGAGCCGGTCGTGCCCGATTTTGAGGTGCCGTACCATGTCGATATCATGGAGCGCCTCAATGGCATCGATCTGGACAGCGCGCGGAAGACAAGCGGCAACGGTTTTTACTATCTCTCGGGTGATATCGCGCGGCTGCACTCGGCGGTTCTTTCCTACGCGCGCGATTTCATGATCGATCGTGGCTTTACGTACTATGTGCCGCCGTTCATGATCCGCTCCGACGTCGTCACCGGCGTGATGAGCTTCGCCGAGATGGAGAACATGATGTATAAGATCGAGGGCGAGGACCTGTACCTCATCGGTACGAGCGAGCACTCGATGATCGGCAAATTTATTGACACCATCCTCGCGGAAGAGAAGCTCCCCCAGACGCTGACGAGCTATTCGCCGTGCTTCCGTAAGGAGGTCGGCGCGCATGGCATCGAGGAGCGCGGCGTCTACCGCATCCACCAGTTTGAAAAGCAGGAAATGGTCGTCGTCTGCAAGCCGGAGGAAAGCGCGGCGTGGTACGACAGGCTCTGGCAGAATACAGTGGACTTCTTCCGCTCGCTCGATATCCCCGTGCGCACGCTCGAGTGCTGCTCGGGCGATCTGGCTGACCTGAAGGTCAAGTCGTGCGACGTCGAGGCATGGTCGCCCCGCCAGAAAAAGTATTTTGAAGTGGGCAGCTGCTCCAACCTCGGCGACGCGCAGGCGCGCCGCCTGGGCATCCGCGTCAAAGGGAAGGACGGCAACTACTTCGCCCATACGCTCAACAACACCGTCGTCGCGCCGCCGCGCATGCTGATCGCCTTTTTGGAGAATAACCTGCAGGCCGACGGCCGGGTGAAGATCCCCGCGCCGCTGCGTATGTATATGGGCGGCAAGGAGTTCATCGGATAAGAAAGGGGGGCGCTTTATGCGCACCATCAAGCTTGGCCGCTCCGGCCTCGACGTTCCCGCTATCGCCGTTGGCTGCATGCGCATCAATGCACTTTCCGACGCGGAAGCAGAGCGCTTCGTGCACACTGCGCTCGAGGCGGGCGCGAATTTTTTCGACCACGCCGATATTTACGGCGGCGGCGCGTGTGAGGAGCTGTTCGGCCGCGTCCTGCGGCGCGAGCCGTCGCTGCGCGGCAGGCTTATCCTGCAGTCGAAATGCGGGATCCGCAAGGGCATGTATGATTTTTCAAAAGAATATATCCTCTCGTCCGTCGACGGGATTTTAAAACGCCTGGGCACGGAGTACCTCGACGTCCTCCTCCTCCACCGGCCCGACGCGCTGAGGGAGCCGGACGAGGTCGCAGAAGCGTTCGACACACTTGCCGGGAGCGGAAAAGTGCGCCATTTCGGCGTGTCGAACCAAAACCCCATGCAGATGGAGCTTCTGCGCAGGAGCGTGCGCCAGCCGATCTGTGTGGATCAGCTGCAGTTGAGCATTACCAACGCGACGATGATCTCCCAGGGCCTCAACGTCAATATGGAAAATGGCGCCGCACTTTGCCGCGATGGCAGCGTGCTCGATTACTGCCGCTTAAATGATATCACCATTCAGCCGTGGTCGCCCGTGCAGTACGGCTTTTTTGAGGGCGTGTTCATCGGCAGCGGGAAGTACCCCGCCCTGAACCGCAAGCTGGAAGAGATCGCGCAGCGCTATGGCGTAACGCCGACCACCATCGCCTTTGCCTGGCTGCTGCGCCATCCGGCGCACATGCAGCCGGTGTGCGGCACGACGAAGCTGCCGCGCCTGATGGAGGTCTTGAAAGCCGCGGACCTCACGCTCACTCGAGCGGAGTGGTATGAAATCTTTCTTTCCGCCGGCAACGAACTGCCGTAAGGGCGGGAGACGCGCGGATAGAATACAAAAATCGCGCCGGGAACGGTTTTGTACCGATCCCGGCGCTTTTATAG
>CAKTWY010000001.1 GCA_934630445.1 uncultured Eubacteriales bacterium | reverse complement strand
CGGTGTACCGCTGAAAACCGAACGCGGCGCGCGCGTGTATCCGCAGTCTGATCGCGCGTATGATATCACCGATGCGCTGCGCCGGTATGCCCTTTCATCCGGCGCGGAACTGCGCCGCGAGCGTGTGCTGCGCGTTGTATGTGAGAACGGCGGGGTTTCTGCTGTTGTCGGAGAAGGCGGGCGATATCCGTGCGAAAGCGTTATTCTCGCTACCGGCGGCCTTTCGTATCCTGCGACCGGCTCTACAGGCGACGGATACGATATTGCCCGCGCCCTCGGACATACGGTGACGCCGCTCGCCCCTTCGCTCAGCGCGCTGACGGAGGGCGAGGGCGGTTTCTGCGCAAAGATGCAGGGGCTGTCGCTGAAAAATATCGCGATCACGCTTTTTGAAAGCGGAAAGAAGATCTATACCGATTTCGGCGAGCTGCTGTTCACGCATTTCGGCCTGTCCGGGCCGGTGATTCTGAGTGCGTCCGCGCATATGCGCAATTTGGGGCGAAAAACGTATACGGTCGAAATCGATTTAAAGCCCGCGCTTGATGAGGAGGCGCTGGACAAGCGCATTCTGCGCGATTTTATGAAAAACCAAAACCGCGATTTTATCAACAGTCTGGACGAGCTTCTGCCGCAGAAAATGATACCCGTCATCGTGCAGCGCAGCGGCATTGATCCGCATGTCAAAGTTCATTCTGTGACGCGCGCGGAGCGTGTACGCCTGGTCGGACAGATCAAACGTTTTCCCGTCGCGATATCCGGCATGCGTCCGGTCGAGGAGGCGGTCATCACGGCGGGTGGCGTCAGCGTGCGGGAGATCGAGCCGAAAACGATGCGTTCAAAACGTGTGTCCGGCCTATATTTTGCAGGAGAAATCATTGATGTTGACGCTTATACGGGCGGTTTCAACCTGCAGATCGCCTGGTCAACCGGATATGCGGCCGGAAACGCAGTGTAAGATATGCTCTTCCGTCCACGGACGGAGGAATAGCGCCATTATTTCCGTTTTTAACGGATCAGGAGTTGAAAAATATGAGTATCGGCAGCAAGGATGTGGCAACTGCCGCCATCCGGATGTCCATTTCGCCGAATATCGATCTGGAGAAAGCCGTCAAAGCCGAGTATGAGGCGATGGGCATTCATGTGGCGGCGGTGAATTTCGGCGGTGAATTTATCCCCTGCATCAACAAAATTATCGAGCGTGCCGTCGTCTCGGCAAAGCGCGAGGGACTGATCGGCAACACGCATATTGAAGAGGGGGGCGTCGCGGGCGCTGCGCGCGAAGCGCTTTCCCAGCTGATGAACAAGGCGATCGGGCTGAATGTCGGGGGGAAGATCGGTATCGCCCGCTATGAAGACCATGTGAGCGTGTCGATCTTTTTTGGAATCGGGCTGCTTCATCTGAATGAAGTTGCGATCGGGCTCGGCCATCGTGTGATATAGGAGGACGGCATGGCAGAAAGAAACGTGAACATTGCAATTGACGGTCCTTCCGGCGCGGGCAAGAGCACGATCGCGCGCGCCGTTGCCAAGGCGCTGGGGATGCTGTACGTCGATACGGGCGCCATGTACCGTGCCATCGGGCTGTATGCGTTTGAAAATGGCATTGCGCCGCGCGATGCGGCCGCGCTCGGCCGCGCTCTGGCGGATATCGATATCAAACTTGCTTATGAGGGCGGTGCGCAGCGCGTTTTTCTGAATGGACGCGATGTGTCGGAGGCCATCCGGCGGCATGAAATTTCCGCTTATGCCTCCGATGTTTCGGCCCTCCCGGCGGTGCGGGCGTTTCTGCTCGACCTGCAGCGGGATATGGCGAAGACACACAGCGTCATTATGGACGGGCGTGATATCGGAACCGTCATTCTGCCCCACGCAGAGATCAAAATTTTTCTGACCGCAGCGGCGGAGGACCGTGCGCGCCGGCGCTTTGACGAGCTTTGCGCAAAAGGGGAGACGGTCTCCTATGAGCGGGTGCTTGAAGATGTGCGCGTGCGCGATCATAACGACGAAACGCGCGCCGCAGCGCCCCTGCGTCCTGCGCCGGACGCGGAGATCATCGACACCACGGGCAACACGCTTGATGAAAGTATTGAGCTGATCTTAAATTTCGTGAAGGAGAGGCTGTCCTGATATGACGTTTTATCAGTTTGCACTGGGCCTTGTGCGGGCGGTGTTTTTTCCGATCTATCGCGTCAAAATCCACAACCGCGAACGCATCCCGGAAGGGGGCGCCGTGGTATGCGGCAATCATACTGCGCTGTCAGACCCCGTTTTTGCCGCATTTGGAACGGGTTCGGCAAAGCCGCTTACCTTCATGGCGAAGGCTGAACTTTTCAAGAACCGCCTTTTGCGAAAAGTGCTTTTGGCGCTGGGGGCGTTTCCCATCAACCGCGGCAAAGCGGATGTGAGCGCCATCAAACAGGCGCTGAAAAACCTGAAGGACGGGAAGCTCCTTTTAATTTTTCCGGAGGGCACGCGCAACAAAGACGGCACTGCGGAGGCAAAGGCCGGCGCAGGCATGCTTGCACTGCGCGGCAAAGTGCCGGTCGTTCCCGTGTACGTAACAGAAAACAAGCATCTCTTCGGCCGGATCAATGTCGTCTTTGGCGAGCCGTATTTCCCCTCGTGCGAAGGAAAGCCTGAGACGGATGATTATATCCGCATATCCAATGAAGCGCTTGCACGCGTGCGTGCGCTTGCAAAAACGGTTGGGGAGTGAGCAGATGCCTGTTACCGTGGCAAAATCCGCCGGTTACTGTTTTGGCGTGGAGCGTGCCGTTGCCATCGCCATGCGCGCAGGCAGCGGCAGCCAGGCGGTATACACACTCGGCCCTGTCATTCACAACCGCCATGTTACCCAGATGCTGGAAACAAAAGGCGTTTTCATCGCCGATGGCGTTGAAAATATTCCGAACGGGGCAGCAGTGGTCATACGGGCGCATGGCGTTCCAGCAGCTGCATATGAGCGTCTGAAGGAGAAAAACGTGCGCGTGATCGACGCGACATGCCCCTTTGTTGCAAAAATCCATAAGATTGTGCGGCGCGAGAGCGAGACAGGGCGTACCGTTCTGATCATCGGTAAAAAAAATCATCCGGAGGTCGTCGGGATCGAGGGCTGGTGCAGGAATGCGTTTGTCTGTGAAAGCGCCGAAGAGGCCGAAGCGCTCCTGTCAGCAATGCCGGAGCTTCGTCAGGAGCGCCTTTGTGTGGTCGCACAGACCACAATCAACAGAAAAATATGGAATAATTGTGTTAAATTTATAAAAACCACTTGCACAGATACCCTCTTTTTTGATACAATATGTAATGCTACGACCGAACGACAAGAAGAGGCAGGTTTGCTTGCTGCTCAATCTGATGTTGTTGTGGTAATCGGCGACGAACAAAGCTCCAATACCAAGCGACTTTTTGAGCTATGCAGCGCGCTCTGCAAGCGGACATACCTTGTCAGCAGCGGGCGTGAACTCGGCACGCTGGGGCTATCGTCGAACGACCGGATTGCCATTACAGCTGGCGCTTCGACTCCGGCGTGGATTATTAAGGAGGTTAGACAAACCATGAGTGAAGAACTGAAAATCGAAACAGAATCCGGCGAAAGCTTTGCGGAACTTCTGGAACAGTCGCTGAAAACTTTAAATACAGGAGATAAGGTAACGGGCGTCATTACACGTGTCACCCCGACTGAGATTTATGTTGATCTCGGCGTTAAGCAGGCCGCGTTTATCCCGGCCTCGGAACTCAGCGACGATCCGACTTACAAAGCGGAAGAGAACTTAAAAGAAGGCGACGAGATCGACGCCTATGTCATGCGTGTCAACGATATGGAAGGGACGGTTATGCTTTCCAAAAAGCGTCTTGATACGGTCAAGGGCTGGGAGAACATCGAGCTGGCCAAAGAGGAAAAGACGCCTGTCGAGGGCTTTGTGACGGAAGAGAACAAGGGCGGCATTGTCGTATCGGTCGGCGGCGTGCGCGTGTTTGTGCCCGCCAGCCAGACGGGGCTTGGCAAAGATGTGCCGATGTCCACGCTCTTAAAGCAGAAGGTAAAGCTGCGCATCACCGAAGTCAACCGCGGCCGCCGCAGAGTAGTCGGCTCCATCAGGGCGATCCAGATGGAAGAGCGCCATGCTCTGGCGGAGAAAGTCTGGGCGACAATCGATGTTGGCCAGCAGTATAAGGGCACTGTCAAGTCGTTGACCGATTACGGCGCGTTCGTCGATATCGGCGGTGTAGACGGCATGGTCCATATCTCTGAGCTTTCCTGGAACCGCGTCAAACATCCGTCCGAAGTCGTTAAAGTCGGCGATGTGATCGACGTTCATGTGATCGGTCTTGATCGTGAGAAGAAGAAGATCTCCCTCGGCCATAAAACCGAGGATACCAATCCGTGGAAGATTTTTATCGACAAATATCAGGTCGGCGATGTTGCCAACGTTAAGATCCTGAAGTTTATGCCCTTTGGCGCCTTTGCCGAGCTGATTCCCGGCGTCGATGGCCTGATCCATATCTCGCAGATTGCAGATCACCGTATTGCCAAGCCTGACGATGTGCTGAAGATCGGCCAGATGGTCGATGTCAAGATCATTGATATCAACTATGAGACCAAGAAAATTTCTTTGAGCATCCGCGCGCTGGATGAGCCCGAAGCGCCCGTGGAAGACGGCGAAGAGGAATAATCGCTGCCAGTATTCAGGCGGAGAAATTGAGATAACAGCCGGACAGGCAGAGAATGGTTTGATACTTTTCTCTGCCTGTTTTCTGTTGCGTGCTGAAAAAAGCCGGCGTCTGGAGGACATACTATGAAAAAGAAACTCATTGTCGCAGGAGTGACGCTTTTAGCTGCTGCCGCCATCTTTTTTGCCGTATTTTCTGCCGCTACCTCGCGATCAAAGATATCAGATTTTGCCGATATCCCTTCGGAAATCGAATCTGTCTCTGTGAGCGCTGGTGGCGTTTCAAAAGAAGTAACAGATAAAACGCAAATTGACGCGCTGGCAGAGCTGATACAGGCCGTTCGCATAGGTCCGCATGCAAACCTCGGATATTATTATGAGACGCCCGCCACCATTGTGCCGGACTGTGAAATTTTTCTTCTGTCGTCTGAACAGACGCCGGTGAGTATCGCGCTTTTAAAGGCGGACCGCGCAAAAAATTCCGGTTCCATTCGTCTGACGGACCGCTATGGCCGTTTGATGGAGGTATACGGAACGGCGGATGAAAGCTATTTTGCACTGCTTGACCGCGTGTGTGAACTGGCCATGAATTGATTTTCATTTTTTATCGATCTTTTCACATTTTCCAGCCCTGTTTCATAGAATAAACAAGAAATAGATGTTTTGTGAAATGGGGTTTTAAGGATGCGCTTTCGCCGCAGACGCAGAATACATGTCCTGGTCCGCAGCAAGCGGACTTTGCTTCTGATCTGGATCGTGATCGTATGCATATTCGGTTCGCTTTTTTTTCTGATCGCAGATATGAAGCTGCGTCCCATTATCCGTGAAATGGCGCTCACACGGGCACAGTACCTTGCAACGCGCGCCATCAACGACGCTGTAACGCAGGAGATCAGCCGTCATGACGCCGAATACACCAATCTTGTGATATTTGAAAAAGATGCCGACAATCGCATCAGCGCTCTTAAGACCGATGTCATTAAGGTCAATCAGCTGAAAACCAGCGTGACGGACGCGGTGCTCACCTGCCTGGGAGAAATTGATACGTCTGAATTGTCCGTTCCGCTCGGCAATGCAATCGGCGGCGGTCTGCTGTCCGGGCGCGGTCCGCGTATACCGGTGAAGCTTCTGCCGATCGATACGGTTACCACCGATTTTGCCAGCGCCTTCAGCTCTGCCGGCATCAATCAGACGCGCCATCAGATCATTATGCACGTCACAGCCTCCATCCGCGTCATCCTGCCGGGCGGGTCTGTTACAACTGACGTTACTCTGCCGGTAAACGTCGCCGAGACCATCCTGGTCGGCACTGTACCGGGAAATTATACGTATATTGACGACACTGAATCGTCCATACTTGGAAAGATCAACGACTATGCGCGCCAGTAAAGGCGCGCCGCATTTGCCATAAAAGAGAGGAACTTGTATGACTGTACTGGAGGAGATCACGCAACTTCGGCAGACACTGGAATACCACAGCCGCAAATATTATGTCGAGGACAACCCGGAGATCGAAGATTACGAATATGACGCCATGCTCCGCCGTTTGGAAGAGCTCGAAGCGGCGCATCCTGAATATTACAGCGCCCAGTCGCCGACACAGCGCGTCGGCGGCGCGGCTGTGTCTGATTTTCTGCAGGTGCGCCACGAGGTGCCGATGGAAAGTTTGCAGGATGTCTTTTCCTTTGAAGAGCTGCGGGAATTTGACCAGCGTGTCAAAAGCGCTGTGCCGGACGCGGAATATGTGGTAGAGCTTAAGATCGACGGCCTTTCTGTCGCGCTTGAATACGAGAACGGCGTTTTTGTACGCGGCGCTACGCGCGGTGACGGCGCGGTGGGGGAGGATGTCACTTCAAACTTAAAGACCATCCGCGCCATTCCGCTGCACATCGACGGCGCACCGCCGCATATGGTCGTCCGCGGCGAGGTGTATATGCCCAAAGACGTCTTTCATCGGCTCAATGCAGAACGCGAGATCAATGAAGAGCCGCCTTTTGCCAACCCCAGGAACGCAGCGGCCGGCTCCCTGCGCCAGCTCGACCCGCGCATCACTGCAAGGCGCAGCCTGTCGATCATCTGCTTTAACCTGCAGAGCGCTGTTCCTGGCGTTGATACCCATTCTGGTACGCTTGATTTTATCAAGCGCCTCGGTTTTAAGACGAGTCCTTATTACCGTATATTTACGAAGATCGACGACGTTTTTGAGGAGATTACGCGCCTGGGCGATATGCGTGAAACACTTCCTTTTGACATCGACGGCGCGGTTGTGAAGGTGAACAGCCTGCCGCAGCGCCGCCTGCTCGGCAGTACAGCAAAGTTCCCGCGCTGGGCGGCGGCGTACAAATATCCGCCGGAGGTAAAGGAAAGCGTCCTTTCTGCGATCGAGATCAATGTCGGCCGCACCGGTGTGCTGACACCGAATGCCGTGCTCGCTCCGGTGCGCCTTGCAGGCACCACGGTATCGCGCGCGACGCTGCACAACCGCGATTTTATCACTGAAAAGGATATCCGTATCGGAGATACGGTGCTTGTGCGCAAAGCGGGCGATATCATTCCGGAGATCATCGGCGTTGTTGCCGAGAAACGCCCTGCGCAGGCGCAGCCGTTTTCCATGCCGACACACTGCCCGGTGTGCGGCGCGCCTGTTTTTGACGATCCGGAGGAGGCGGCTGTGCGCTGTACAGGGGCGGAGTGCCCGGCGCAGCTGCTGCGCAACATCGTGCATTTTGCCTCTCGCGACGCAATGGACATTGACGGCCTTGGCCCGGCGATCGTTGAGCAGCTGCATGCGGCGGGGTTTATCCGCTCGGCTGCAGATCTGTATGTCCTCGACCGCGATGCGGTTGCGGCGCTCGACGGCTTCGGGGAGAAATCGGCTGATAATCTTCTCGCAAGCATCGCACATTCAAAGGAAAACGACCTTTCACGCCTGCTTTTTGCCTTCGGCATACGCCATGTGGGGCAAAAGGCGGCAAAGGTGCTGGCGCGGCATTTTGGCTCGCTCGACGCGATCATCACCGCATCGGAGGAAGAATTGACCGCGGTGCGCGACATCGGAGAGAAGACTGCGCAAAGCCTGCGCGAATGGCTGTCGCTTGCCCAGAGCGCACATGTGATCGCGAGACTGCGCGAGGCTGGGGTCAATATGCGCTCGCTGGAGGAGGTCGCCGACCGCCGCTTTGAAGGGAAAACGTTCGTCCTCACGGGCGCGCTTACAAAATTCACCCGGAGCGAGGCGGAGGCGCTGATCGAGCATTTTGGTGGGAAGGCGTCCTCGTCCGTTTCGAAAAAAACAAGCTATGTCGTCGCAGGAGAGGCCGCAGGCTCCAAGCTGCGCCGCGCCAACGAGCTCGGCGTGACGGTCCTTACGGAGGATGCGTTCCTTGAGATGACGAAATAAAACCGATCTTGCAAAAGCCTTCAAACGCAACCACGCTTGCGTTTGAAACTCGCTTGCTTATTGGGTAAAAGTTGCGAAATAGCGCAAAATTCGCTATTTCAGGGTCAAAAAAGTCAGGCACATGTCCTGACTTTTTTGTCTATTTCATGTGCGCTGCGGCGCAAAGGGTTTATCGATAAGCTGAGCCGGGAGAACGATTTTGTTCTCCCGGCTTTTCTGTTCTAAAAAAACGGACAGGTTCATAAAGTTATTGCAGAGGCCAAGCACGAAAGGAGGAATCGCGCATGCTGGCAGCTTCGGGAATCGACACCCTGATCGGTCTTTTGCCTGCCCGCTTTTTGCAGGAGGTGCGCGCGGCGCTGGTTCTGTCTGCAGACAACGCAGAAGAAATACGCCTGCGCCAGGGGTATCGCCCTGTCATCCTTGCAGCCGGCAGGGAAACGGAGTGTGCAGACACTGCCGTTACATATGCAGACATCGATGAGCTCGTTGTCCGTGCGACAAAATCGTCCGTACATGCCTATCTCGACAGCATGAAGGACGGATATATTACGACCGATGGCGGTCACCGTATCGGCGTTTGCGGCATGACTGCGCGAACAGAAGGCGGGATACTCACGTTTCGAAAAATCAGCTCCGCCTGTATCCGCATCGCCCGCGACCCGGACGGGATCGATCTGGCTCCTTTTTCATCTCTTCTGCAGCCGGGCGCGTACCGAAACACCGTGCTGATCGCGCCGCCCGGCGTCGGCAAAACAACGCTTCTGCGTGCGCTGATCCGGGCGCTGTCGCAAACCGGTCGTGTCTCCGTTGCCGATGAAAAAGGAGAGATATCGGGGATAACGCCAAACGGCGGCGGCTTTGATCTGGGAAAACACACGGACGTGCTCTGCGGCTGCTCCAAGCGCGAGGCATGCATGATGCTGCTGAAAAATATGTCGCCGGAAATACTGGCGCTGGATGAAATCACAAGCGAGGAAGATACACAGGCCATGCTCCTGGCGCTAAACTGCGGCGTTCGTCTGCTTGCCACGGCGCATGCGGAAAATGTGAAGGACTTTCTTGCGCGGCCGATATACCGTCCGCTTGTCGAGGCGAATGCTGTGTCCTTTGTAGGGGAGATTCATTGGTGCAACGGCAAGCGCAGATATTCGCTCAAACGCCTAGAAAGGGGAATGTTAAGTGCTTAAACTTGTCGGAATGATCTTTATCATCGGCGCCTGTTCGGCGGTGGGGCTGAAGGCCGGAAGACGTCTCACGCTGCGCATTGAGGCGCTGAACGAGTGGATTTCAGCATTGGAAATCATGCGCGCAGAAATTACGATGAAACGCACGCCGCTCGGCGAGATCATCACGCTTTTAGAAGCAAGGCAGGGGCTGCTGGCGCCTGTGTTCACGCTGATACGGGAAGAATCGCAGAAGAATTTTTTTACCGCCGCATGGAAGCACGCTCTCGCCCTTTCCTGCGAGCTGGGTCTGACGGAGGAAGACGCCGCACATCTGCGTTCGCTCGGTGCGACACTCGGCCGATACGACGCAGAAGAGCAGGATACTGCCATACGCTACTGCAAAAAAAGATTGGAGCACGCGCTTGGAATGGCCATTTCGGACCGTGAAAGCAAAGGCCGCGCGTATAGAGGAATGGGCGTGGCCCTGGGAGTAATTTTTGTACTGGTCATCATATGACGAAATGGAGCGCTGAAGATGCAGGTCGATTTAATATTTAAGATTGCTGCAATCGGTATTCTGGTCGCGATTCTCAATCAGCTTCTTGTCCGTTCCGGGCGTGAAGAACAGGCCATGATGACATCGCTCGCAGGCTTGATCGTGGTCCTGATGATCATTGTGCAGGAGATCAGCAAGCTGTTTGAAATGATAAAATCCCTCTTTGGGTTTTAGCTGATTAGAAACGGAGGGATGGTATGGCCTTCGGCATGCCGGACGTAATGAAACTGAGCGTGATCGCGCTCGTCACAGTGATTTTGGCGCTCTCCATGCGCAAGGAAGCACCGGCCATGGCGTTCACTGTTGTACTGATCGGAGGCGTGCTGCTTGTCGGGCAGTGCATCGCGGTTTTTCAAAGCCTGTTGAAAGAGCTCTCCGCGCTGATTGGAGAAAGCGGCGTACAGACAGAGCTGCTGAAGCCGCTTTTACAGCTTGTCGGCATTGCCACGGTCGTGCGCGTGGTGTCAGAGCTTTGCCGGGAAGCCGGGAGTCCAAGCCTGGCCGTGAAGCTGGAGCTTTCCGGCACTGCGGCGGCGCTGGTGGTAACGCTTCCGCTCTTTTCAAAAGTGCTGAAGCTGATCGCAAACCTGATCGCGTGAAACACGGCTGACCGTTCCAAGCCGCTCACCGGCGGCAAAACGGATGGCGGCAGGGAGTCGTCAAGGAGACAAAATGAAACGGATTGTTCAAACGATTTTCATATGCCTGATGCTTGTGTTCGCTGTGACGGAACACGCCGCGGCACAGGACGTTCAAAGCGCGCTGCAGGAAGCACGCAGCTCACTTGATACGGATTCGCTTGTCTCCGCTCTTCCGCGTGAGGCGCGCGAAAGTCTGGGAAACATCACGCCCGAAAACAGCGGCGACCTGTTGGAAGGTCTGCAGCAGATCTATGAGCGGGGACGGAGCGAAATCGCAGGCCGCTTTAAACAGGCCGCATCATCCGGGCTTGCGGTCATTGCTGCGGTGCTTTTCTGCTCATTGGCGACAAATTTGAACGGCTTTTCAAAGATCGAAATTTCTGAGCAGGCGATCTGCGCCGCGGGCGCCTTGGCCGTGACCGGCCTTGCGGTGGGGAACATCCACTCCGTCCTTTCGCAGTGCCGCAATGCCATCGCGGATATCGGGCTTTTTTCCCGTGCGCTTCTGCCCGTTATGGCGGGTGCGGGGGCGCTGAATGGTGCGCCGACTTCTGCGCTTGTGCGAAACACGATCACGATTTTCTTTTCGGATCTTTTTATTACCGCTGTAAACACGGTGATCATGCCGCTTTTATACGCATATATTGCCATTTTGACTGCAAATGCTGTTCTTGCAAACGATATGCTCCGTCGTATCGGCGATTTTATTAAATGGGGCTCTTCTATGGCAGCAAAAATTTTTCTAACCGTATTTATCGCATATATCGGCGTAAGCGGTGCGATTTCCGGCACGGCGGACAGCGTGGCGCTTAAATCGGCCAAATTGGCGATCTCCGGCGCAGTACCTGTGGTCGGCGGCGTGATCTCCGACGCGACGGAGGCAGTGCTTGTCGGAGCGGGTATTATCAAAAACGCTGTCGGCGTGTATGGTCTGCTGGGGGTATGCGCGATCTGCTTTCTGCCGTTTGTCACGATCGGGCTTCACTACATTTGCTTTAAGGCAGCGGCAGCGCTTGCCTCGTCTGTCTGCAATGCAAAACTCATGAACCTGATCGACGGAATCGGTTCCTGTTTCGGGATTGCGCTTGGCATGCTCTTCTCCTGTGCGCTGCTGCTTTTTACCTCATTGATTCTCGCCATACTTGCGGCAGGCGGAGCATAGAGGAGGAAAACGATGTTTTCAAAATGGATTTTGACGGTCTTTGCCACTGCTGCCGCCGTTGGGCTGATCAACTCCCTTTGCCCAAAAGGGCAATTGAAAGAGCTTTTGTCCCTGGCAGGCGCGATTGTCGTTGCTATCGCCTTTTTCTCTCCCCTGCGGGAAGCAATGCAGAAAATTGGAACAGTGGATTTTCGCGCAGGGAACCGCAGTGTCACCCAAAGTGTGGAGGACGCTACGAAAAAGAACGAGGAGCTCCTGAAAGGAATGGTGAACACACATGTTGCCGCCTATCTGCAGGAGGAATCAAAAAAGCATGGAATTGACTGCACTGTAACGATTACATCCTTTACAGATCAAAATGGTAAACCGCTTTTTACAGACGCGGAAATCGCCTACGCTTTTGCAGCGACACAGGAGCAAAAGGAGCGCGTCGAAGCCATCGCCGCGCAGTGCGGTGTTTCCCCGGACAATATACGCCACGTACAGCGTAAAGGAGGCCTTTCATGAAGCTCGACTTAAAAAAGTGGCTGGGCTGGGCATATTCACTGGTTGACCGATATAAATATGTATTGATTGTGGTCCTTGTCGGCGCGGCATTCATCTTATGGCCGCAAAGTGCGCAGGACAAGAACACGACACAGGACGCACCTGCGGCTGTGCAGACGGGCGAGCGTACGCCCTCTTCGCTTGAAGCATCGCTCGAAGACGTACTCTCACAGGCTGCGGGCGTTGGACGCGTACAGGTGCTCCTCACCCTGCAGGAAGGGGAGGAAACCATCTATGCGCAGGATGTCAGAGCGTATCAAAAATCGCTTGACGGCTCGGAGGATACCACAAACGAATCGAGCGTCACCGTATTATCAAAGGCGGGAGGAGGGGAGGAGCCTGTAAAAATCAAAACGGTTGGCCCGGCGTACCGCGGCGCCCTAATCGTGTGCGATGGCGCCGACAGCGCCGTGGTGAGGCTTCAGGTCACACAGTGCGTCTCGGCACTTACAGGGCTTTCGTCCAATCAGATATCTGTTATCAAGATGAAAAATTAGGAGGAATTTGTTGTGATGATCAAAAAACGCGGTGCGGTGCTGGCGGCAGTCGTTTTGATGCTCAGCGTGGCGGTGTATCTGAACTGGAGCTATACAAAAGGCGAGGGGGAGGAGCTGCTCGTCGCCAATCAGGCCGAGACTGGCAAGACGCTGGGCGAAGCAAAACTTGTTGACAGCGTCGTAACCGAACCGGATGAGACTGCCGTCGCGGAGACGACAGCGCAGGACAGCTATTTCGCTCAGGCGCGGCTTTCGCGGGAACAGGCGCGTGACGAAGCACTCACCATGCTCAAGCAGAGCACGCTTGAAATGGCGGACGGCTCGGAAGGCAAGGACGTTCTCGCCGCCCAGGTGGCGGAGCTTGCGACCAATGCCGTGCGTGAAGTGCGCGTGGAGAGTCTCGTCAAGGCAAAGGGATTTGACGAGTGCCTGGCGTTCATTTCAAGCGACAGCGTAAGTGTGATTGTTCCAAAACAGGAAAACGGCCTCGACGCTGCTTCCGTCGCAAAAATCCGCGATATTGTGCTCCTGGAGAGTGACGTAAAAGCAGAGAACATAAAAATTGTCGAAGCAGAGAGCTAAAACGTCATAATATTACTTTATTTTTTATGTGACTTATGGTATTATGATACGCATAAGGAGAGTGACACAATATGACGGATAAAAAGGAATATTGGGACTGCGCGGATGATATGGGCACTGTGAAAATCTCCGAAGAAGTCATTGCTTCCATCGCCGCCATTTCTGTTATGGAGCATTCCGGCGTTTATTCTCTTTCCTCCGGGCTCGGCGCCGACCTTGCGGAGCTGCTCGGCAAGAAGACACTGACGCGCGGCGTTAAGATCATCTTTTTCGAGAATGCGCTGAAGATCGATATCTATTTCGTGATCAAATTCGGCTTTGCGGTCTGTGAAGTTGCAAAAGAAGTGCAGCAGAGCGTGAAGTCTGCGGTGGAATCAATGACGGGCCTGACCGTCGGATCGGTCAATATCCATGTGACGGGCATCTCTTTTGAAAAAGACGCCGTCAAGGCGAAGGAGAGTGAGCCTGAAAAGGAGGCTGCCGCCGAGACGGCCGCGCAGCCGGTCTCCCAGCCACCTGTTTCCGAGGAAGCGGAAAAAGAGAAAGTATAGCCAAAGCATCAGGAGGCTGTACCGCAGCAGCGGTACAGCCCCTCGGCTTGTCAAAACGCAGAATGTCATAGAAGGGGATTCGCCGCGCGCCGCGGCGGAAATGGATGTGGACGAATGATCAACAGGAGAACTGCGCGCGAATTGGCGCTTCATATGATTTTTGAGCTCGGCTTCAGTGACGGCTCCGCTGCAAATATGCTGCACGATTATTTCACGGACAAGCAGGCCGCGCTCTGGGCGGACGAATGCGAGATGTATCGGGAGCTTCCCGAGGGGCCGCAGCTTGATTACGTCAGGCGCGTCGTTTCCGGCGTCGACGAGCACATGGCCGAGCTGGATCGCTATATTGAGACCTACGCAAAAAACTGGAAATTTGGGCGCATTTCGCGCATTGCGGCGTCCATCATGCGCCTTTCGATGTATGAGCTCATGTACTGTGAGGATATTCCAAACGCCTCTTCCATTAACGAGGCGGTGGAGCTTGCAAAGAAATACGACAGCGATGAGGCTGCGTCCTTTGTAAACGGCGTCCTCGGCGCATACGCCCGAAAGGAGCTTCTCTGACGATGGCTTCCTTTCTGGGCATCGACACCAGCAACTACAGGACCTCCGCCGCGCTCTATCACGCAGAAAACGGAACGTATCAAAACAGCGGCCGCCTTCTGCCGGTTGACGAGGGGAAGCTCGGACTCCGGCAAAGCGACGCGCTGTTTTTGCATTGTAAAGCGCTGCCGGATATCTTAGCCCAGCTCGATGGGGATGCGCTGCGCTCCGTCGCCGCGCTCGGCGTCAGCACGCGTCCGAGAGATTTGGAAGAGTCGTATATGCCCTGCTTCCTCGCTGGAGCGAGCACGGCGGAAAGCATCGCGCTGTGCAGAGGGATCGAGCGATACTCCTTTTCCCACCAGCAAGGGCACATTGCAGCTGCGGCGTTATCCTGCTCCAGGCCGTCGCTTTTGCGCTCAGCGTTTCTCTCGTGGCATTTATCTGGCGGAACGAGCGAGCTGCTGCTGGTACAGCCGGATCGTGAGCGGCTGCTGCGCGCCCAGCGCATTGGCGGCACGACGGACCTGGCTGCCGGACAGCTGATTGACCGTGCGGGCGTGATGCTTGGCCTGCCGTTTCCGGCAGGACCTGCTCTGGATACGCTGAGCCGCCAGGCGGTAAAGCGCGCCTTTTTCCGTCCGAAGGTGACCGGTTTTTCCTTTTCCGTTTCGGGAATCGAAAATAAGATCCGTGCGCTGGCAGCGGAAGGGGAGTCTGCGGCGGAGATCGCATATTTTGCAATTAAAACACTTCTTTTTGCCGTAACCAAAATCAGCGCCGCTGCCGTCAAAGAATATGGACTGCCGCTTTTATGCGCCGGCGGCGTCATGGCCAACACGCTTTTCCGCGAGGAGCTGCCCGCAGTCGGACCGTGCTTTTTTGCCGAGCCGGCACTCTCTGGCGATAACGCCGTGGGTTTGGCATATCTCGCATACATGCGCTATACGGAGGGTGAGCCGCATGCCTGATACTCCGATGGTGCTCTCTGTCGGACAAGTGAGCGCCTATATCAAAAATCTTCTTGAGAGCGACAGCATTCTGACGGATGTTTACATCCGCGGCGAAATCTCCAATTATAAGCTGCATACCTCGGGGCATCACTACATGACGCTCAAGGATGAGAGCGCGGTGCTTTCCGCCGTGATGTTCCGCTCTGACGCGTACCGCATGAAGTTCCGTCTGGAGAACGGCATGAAGGTGATCGCACACGGCCGCATCAGCCTTTTTGCGAAAAGCGGACAATATCAGATTTATATCAGAGAGATGATCCCCGACGGTGTGGGCGCGCTGTATGTCGCGTTTGAACAGCTGAAGGAGCGCCTGGCGGCTGAGGGGCTTTTTGCACCTGAACGAAAAAAAAAGCTGCCTGCGTACCCGCAGACGATCGCGCTGGTCACCTCGCCCACCGGGGCGGCGGTGCGAGATATGATACGCATTCTCCACAGGCGTTTTCCGCCGGTGCGCATTCTTGTCTGCCCAGTCAAGGTGCAGGGAGAGGGCGCCGCGCAGGAAATCGCCGATATGCTTGATTTTGTGAATAAAAACCATCTGGCAGACGTGATCATCACAGGGCGCGGCGGCGGGTCGCTGGAAGATCTCTGGGCCTTTAATGAAGAGGTGACTGCGCGGGCGATTGCGCGCTCGGCTATCCCCGTCATCTCCGCGGTCGGCCATGAGCCGGATGTCACGATCGCTGATTTTGCAGCGGACGTGCGCGCGGCAACGCCATCGAACGCGGCGGAGCTCGCCGTCGCAGATGCGAGCGAGCTTCAGGCGCAGCTGGATACCGCATGCGTTCGCATGCGCGCTGCGCTCGGGCGTTCGCTGCGGCTCAAGCGCGAACGGCTGCAGGCGACGGCGCAGAAAAAGGTGATGCGTTCGCCCATCGCCTATCTCGGCGAATGCCGTCTCACGCTTGATTACCACGACCGGCGCATGCAGAAGGAAATTTCAGGCCGCCTCACTGCGGCGCGCGCGGCGCTTTCCAAGGCTGCGGCGACGCTTGACGCGATCAGCCCGCTGCGCGTACTTGCACGTGGGTACTCCATCGCCAAGCATGAAGGCCGGCCTGTCACAGATGCGCGCATGCTTACATGCGGCGATTTGCTCGATCTTGTTTTTGCCGCGGGCGGAGCGAAATGCGAGGTCGTGCAGATTATTCCCGCAGGACAGGAAGGAGCATAGAATGGCTACGAAAAAGACGGAATCAAAACTGACGTTTGAGCAGGCCATGGCGCGCCTGGATGAGATCGTGCGCCGCCTGGAGCAGTCCGATGCGGCTCTGGAGGAAAGCCTGGCTCTTTTTGAAGAGGGAACGGCGCTCGTTCGTTTCTGCGGCGGAGCATTGGACGAGGCTGAAAAACGCGTTTCCCTCCTGATCAAAAAAGAAGGGAACGAACCGGGAGAAGTTCCGTTCTCCGGAGAGGAGAATGAGTAATATGCCGCTTTCTTCCGGTGATTATCACGCGCGCCTGGCCGCGCGCAAGGATACGGTAGAGCGTGCGCTTTATGCGCTTCTGAAGCCCCAGGACGCGCGCCATGAGCCGCTTTTTGCAGCGATGCGCTATAGCGTGGAAAACGGCGGCAAGCGGCTGCGGCCGATCCTTCTGCTGGAGTTTTGCCGCCTCGGCGGCGGAGATGAAGCGGCTGCGCTGCAGTTTGCCTGTGCGCTGGAGCTCATTCATACCTATTCTCTCATACACGACGATCTGCCGTGTATGGATGACGATGACCTTCGCCGCGGAAAGCCGACGAATCACAAGGTTTTCGGCGAGGCGACAGCCGTTCTTGCCGGCGACGCTCTGTTGACGCTCGCCTTTGAGACGGCGCTCCGGCCTGGACCGGACGCGTGCCTGCTCGCCGCGGCGGCGCGGGAGCTTGCCGCATGCGCGGGACCTGAAGGCATGGTCGCCGGACAGGTTCTCGACATGCGCTATGAGCAGGAAACGCCTGACATCGATGCGCTCCGTTTCATGCAGTCACTGAAGACCGGGCGCCTGATCCGCGCGGCATGCCGCATTGGTGCGATGGCGGCGCAGGCAGGCGATACGCTTATAAAAGCGGCCGAGACGTATGCCGAATGCGTGGGTCTTGCCTTCCAGATCCGTGACGATATGCTCGATGTGTGCGGTGATACGCAGGAATTCGGCAAGCCTGTCGGCAGCGATGCGGCGCAGGAGAAGACGACCTACGCCTCGCTTCTGGGCCTTGAGGCATGCGCAAGGCTGATCGATGAGCTGACGCTTCGCGCTGTGCAGGCGATTGCGCCGTTCACCGGAGCGGATTTTCTCATCATGCTGGCGGAAGAACTCAAAGCCAGGACAAAATAAGGTTGACTGATTTCGCCGGGCAAAAGGAAGCAGCAAAAGCAAACGGATGCCTATACGTTCTATGCGTATACAATTTTGCCCCCGGGCTGCGCGCTCTGCAGTTGTGCGCCGCTCCAGCAGCTGTCAAACGGTTTCTGAAAGCGCAATGCCGCGTGAATAAACCGGATAATCGGGGCGCTCGGCAGATATGATTCACGGCCGTATGCGCCGATTGAAATAAAAGAGGGTTTAACATGATCAACTACGTCCGCTATCTTACTGGCAATCACATACTGAACGCCGCGATCATCTCTTGGGCGCTTGCGCAGGTTTTAAAGATCTTTACCGAGTTTTATCGTTCAAAAAAGATTGTGTGGACGCGCTTGATTGGCGCGGGCGGCATGCCCAGTTCCCATACCGCGTTCGTTGTGGCCATGGCGACTTCGGTCGGCAAGGTGTGCAGTGTCTACTCGCCTGAATTTGCGATCGCACTGTGCATCACGCTTGTCGTCATGTACGATGCTGCCGGCGTGCGCCGCGCGGCGGGCGAACAGGCAAAGGTCTTGAATTACATGATGGACCACTGGAAGAATTTTTCCACCACTTCGCCTGAAATGTTTGAGAATGATCTGAAAGAACTTCTCGGACATACGCCTTTGCAGGTCCTCATGGGGGCCATTCTGGGCCTTGGAGTGGGACTGATTGTCTGAGAAGCAACAAAAATTATACATTTGCTTGCATTTTATGCATAAATGTGGTATATGATATATGCTGCAAACAAATGGTGGCGCAGTATCCTAGTCAGAGCCTCCGACTCCCAAGACGGGCCTAAAAATCCGTTAAAGGGCATATCGATGAAGTCCCTGGTGCCTGCTTTATACGCCCAGTTTAGGGTGGGTGCTGGGGGTTAAGGGATAAGGGCGCCCTGCAATGGCATGCAGGACCGACCCTTTTGCCGTGGAGACCTGTCATCGTGGGGCACCTATACATCCAGGGATTGACGGATGACCTACGTTACAGGGTGAAACCTGCAATGCGGTGGCGTTGAGCCGCTGTGTGCAGAGTAGCCTGCCTTGCGTGGCTGTGGCGGATAAAAGATTTGCACGTTTGCATGCATGGCCATGCGTGCGGCGGTATTGCTTTTTGAAACCACATCTGCAAAAGAGGCCAAGAGCCGGCTGGCCTGCGGCGGAAAACGCCTAGGCTGTCTTTATCGGGCAGACAGAGGATTACAGTGTGGACTAAGTGGCAGTCCGGTCGCCGGATTCGGCAACGTCCGGCAGGGTGCTTTAATGGGAAACCGCCAGATCGGCGACGAATGGCAGCGCTTTGGGAAAACCAACCAGACCTCAAGCCGCAAGATTTACTCTGTCTGCTGCCACCATTTTTTGCAACATATTTTGCGATTCCTTCAAGGAGGACTCAAGTGCGCGATTCAGATCCTTCCGGCAAACGGAAGAAATATAGATTCAGTTTCCGACGGGCTTTTTCCTTTACCAAAAATGTCAGCATGCGCTGGGTCGTGCAGATGACGCTGCTGAGCTTTGCGATATCGGTCGTGCTCTCTTATGCTTCGTCCAATGCGATGGAGCATGTAAGCTATCTGCCTGCCTTTGCGATCCTTCTGGCGTTTATTTTGCTTGGGATTTTATTCGACGTCGTCGGCGTCGCGGCTACCGCGGCGAATGAAAAGGCGTTTCACTCCATGGCGTCGCACAAGGTTCCCGGCGCGCGGGAGGCGATCCGTCTGATACGAAGCGCCGATAAGGTGTCGAGCTTCTGCAACGACGTCGTCGGCGATATATCGGGCATTATCAGCGGCGCCACAGGCGCCGCCGTCGTTTCGATGCTCGTAAATGACATGCGCGCCAGCGCGGTGCTTACCCAGCTTTTTATTACTGGCCTCATCGCAGCCCTTACGATCGGCGGCAAGGCTTTCGGTAAAAGCATCGGGATCGGCTTTAACCATCAGATCGTGTTTTTTGTTGGCAAGCTTATCCATTTTGTCAAGTCGCTGGTGCACAGAGGGGAACGTTAAAAATCATGCAGTATACACTCTTAAACAAAATAACGTGCCCCGCAGATGTAAAACAGCTGCCATCGCAGTCGCTGGCTGTGCTGTGCGCGGAAATACGCGCGTTTCTTCTCGCGAATGTCTCGCAGACGGGGGGGCACCTGGCGTCCAACCTCGGCATTGTTGAGCTTACGGTCGCGCTGCACCGTGTGTTTGACACATCGCTCGACCGCATTCTGTTCGACGTGGGGCATCAGTCTTACGTGCATAAAATGCTCACCGGCAGGATGGACGGGTTTGCAAATCTCCGGCACTTGGACGGACTGTCCGGCTTTTCAAAACCGTCGGAAAGTATCCATGATGCATTTATCTCCGGTCACGCATCGACCTCTGTGTCTGTGGGCCTGGGCATGGCGCGGGCACGTACGCTTCAAAAGCAGAGTTATCGCGTGATATCCGTCATAGGCGACGGCGCGCTCACAGGCGGCATGGCATATGAAGCTCTGAACGATGCGGGCAGTTCCGGCGAGCCGCTGATCGTGGTGCTCAACGACAACAAAATGTCCATCAGCCCCAATGTCGGCGCCCTTGCCGCGTATCTGTCCGGCCTGCGCTCCAAAAAGCGGTATTTTAATGCCAAACGTAGGGTAAAACGCGTTCTATACCACCTTCCGGGCGGACGTGCGCTGACCGGGGTGATTCGCGCGGGAAAAAATAAGATCAAAGCGGTCTTTCTGCCGCACACGATTTTTGAGCAGATGGGCTTTAAGTACTTAGGCCCCGTGAACGGCCATGATATTGCGGCGGTAGAGCTGCTTCTGCGGCAGGCGGACTCCATGAAATGTCCTGTCGTCGTACATGTAAAGACGGTAAAGGGCAAAGGATATCGTTTTTCAGAGGAGGATCCGGGGCAGTTCCACGGCATCGCAAAATTCAATATCACTTCCGGTGAGGTGCTCAGGCCCAACACCGGGTGCTTTTCCGATGCGTTTGGCAGCGCCATATGTGCGCTGGCCGGGCGCGACGATCGCGTCACTGCTGTGACTGCCGCGATGAAGGACGGTACGGGTCTTGGCGGCTTTGCAGATGCTTTTCCAAACCGGTTTTTTGACGTCGGTATCGCGGAAGAGCATGCCGTCACGATGGCGGCCGGTATGGCCAAGCAGGGCATGCGCCCTGTCTGCGCCATCTATGCCACTTTCCTGCAGCGTGCATTCGATCAGTTGATCCATGACGTATGCATCGATCCGGCCAACGTTGTTCTCGCGGTGGACCGCGCAGGCATCGTCGGCGAAGACGGGGAAACGCACAACGGCGTGTTTGCCGTACCGCAGCTTTTAACGCTGCCGAACATGCGCGTGTACATGCCGTCAAATTATTCCGAGCTGGCCGCTGCGCTGCAACAAGCGCTTGAGGAGAACGGCCCTGGAGCGGTATGCTATCCGCGCGGAGCGCAGGGAGAGTTTGTCCAGTGTACGTTCCCGGCGTCCTCCGCGCTCATGCGGGAGGGTACGGATATCACGCTCGTATCTTACGGCGTTTCGATCAATGAAGCGCTGCGCGCAGCAGATTTGCTGTGCAGTGCCGGTGTTACGGCGGATATTGTAAAGGTAAACTGCATTACATCCTTTGCGGATGCGACGCTGCGCGCTTCGCTCCGTAAAACACGTCGTCTGGCGGTGCTGGAAGATTGCGTCGCGTCCGGCTCCTTAGGTGAACACATCGCCGCATGGGCCGCGACGGAAGCGCTTCAGCTCGACAGCGTACGGCTTTTCAATACCGGCATGTCGTTTCAGCCGCCCGGCACGGTCGTGCAGATCCGGCAGCGCGCAGGCATCGACGCGGAGCATGTCGCGCATCATATTTTGGAGGATATCGGAAAAGGTGAGTACGAAGCAGCGACTTGACGTCGCATTATGTGAGCGCGGTCTCGCGCCGAGCAGAGAAAAAGCGAAGGCTTTTATCATGGAAGGCATCGTTTACGTCGATCAGCAGAAGGCGGATAAACCAGGGCTTTCTGTTTCCGAGGAGAGCACGATCGAGGTGCGCGCGAGCGCGCTGCAGTATGTCAGCCGCGGAGGGCTGAAGCTCGAGCGCGCGCTCGATTTTTTCAACGTTGACCCCGAGGGGCTGATCTGTATCGATTCCGGCGCGTCCACAGGCGGGTTTTCCGACTGCCTTTTGAAGCGCGGCGCAAAGAAGATTTACGCCGTGGATGTGGGGTACGGCCAGCTTGCCTGGAGCGTGCGCAGTGATGCGCGTGTCGTATGTATGGAACGCACAAACGTCCGGTATCTGACGCATGCTGAAATTCCGGACGAGCTTGACCTGGGTGTGATCGACGTGTCGTTTATTTCACTGCGGCTCGTGCTTCCGGCAGTGGCGGGGCTTCTGCGCGCAGGCGGACGGGTTCTGTGCCTGATCAAGCCGCAGTTTGAGGCCGGGCGTGAAAAGGTCGGCAAAAAAGGTGTCGTGCGCGACCCGGCAGTTCATCTTGAAGTACTGCAGCAATTTATCAGGAATGCCAACGACGCCCGCTTCGGTGTGGAAGGGCTGACCTTTTCGCCGATCAAAGGGCCGGAGGGCAATATTGAATATCTGGCCAGCCTTCGTCTCGATGCGCCGAATGCAGACGGTATCGATGAAACGGCCAGGCTTACAGTGAAACAGTCGCATACAGAGCTTTCAAATGCGCAGTGACACAGAAACGGGGAGCCATATGAAGCAGATTTTGCTGCATCCAAACAGCTCAAAGCAGGGAATTCGTGAAAATTGCCGTCGCGTTTTTGACGCACTTACCGAATGCGGTGCGCAGGTCGTTGCGCTCGATGAGGACCGACTTTTTTTTGAGGGCAAGTCTCCCTCCGCGATCCTCCCGCGCGCAGAGGCTGTCCGCCGCGCGGACATCGCCGTAATCCTCGGCGGGGACGGAACGCTGCTGCATTTTGCGCAGACCGCCGCCCAGGCAGATCTGCCTCTTCTCGGCATCAATATGGGGCACGTGGGCTTTATGACAGAGCTTGAGCGCGACGAGCTTGCATATCTCAAAGACGTTGTTGACGGGCGGTATACCATTGACCGGCGCATGATGCTCGACGTGACGATCACCGATGCAAAAGGGCAGACGCGTTTTCTCGGCGCTGCGCTCAACGATGCGGTCGTCGCCAAGGGCAGCCTTTTCCGCGTGGTGGAGCTCAACGTCAGCGCGGACGGGCAGAACATGATCACCTATTCCGGAGATGGGATCGTTATCGCCACACCGACAGGATCTACCGCATACTCCATGTCGGCAGGCGGCCCGATTGTCGAGCCAGAGGCGAGCAATCTCATTATTACGCCGATCTGCGCGCACGGGATGTATGCCAAGTCCTATGTCCTGTCTGACCATCGTGTGATCCGTGTGACGGCGAAAAAGCCGGATGAAAAGCCGGTGTACGTCTCCGTCGACGGCGGAGAGAGCTGCAGCCTTCTCGAAGGCGATACGCTCTGCATTCGCAAATCCGACCTCAAAACAAGCCTGATCCGTGTTAAAGGACGCAATTTTTACGATATACTCAGCGACAAGCTGTCTGAGAGGAGGAAGCGCAAATGAAATTTCAGCGTCAGGCAAAAATTCTTGAGATCATTGAAAAAAACGATATTGAAACGCAGGAAGAGCTTTCCGCCCATTTGCGGGCGATCGGCTTCGAGACGACGCAGGCCACGGTATCGCGCGATATCAAGGAGCTTCGGCTGATCAAAGTGCTCGCTCCGGGAGGCAAGTATAAATACGCCACCTCGTCAAAGAATTCTTCGAGCAGCTTTACGACAAGGCTTCGCAATATTTTCAAGGAATGCGTGATCAGCATCGACCACGCGCAGAATATCGTTGTGATCAAGACACTGCCAGGGCTCGGTTCCGCAGCGGCGGGCGCTATCGACGCGATGAAAGCGGGCGACATTGTCGGAACGCTTGCAGGCGACGACACCGTCTTTATTGTGATACACGACAGCGCCAAGGCGGAGGACTTTTGCGCTGAAGCGGAAAAGATGTTAAAATAATAAGTAACGTTCTCAGCCAATCCACGATGGAGGCACAGGAGGCACAGCATGCTGACACTGCTCCATATTGAAAATATTGCCGTCATTGAGCGCGCAGAAATTTCATTTGGCACGGGTTTTCATGTATTGACGGGTGAAACGGGCGCAGGAAAATCGATTATTATCGATGCACTTTCCGCGGTGCTCGGCCATCGTGTCAGCCGCGAGCTGATCCGTACCGGCACCACAAAAGCGTCGGTCGGCGCGGTGTTCTCGAACTTGCGGCCTGAGTTTATCGTCAGAGCGGCGGCACTCGGATTTGAGCCGGAGGAAGACGGCACCTTTTTCATCCAGCGCGATCTTTATGCGGATGGGAAAAACGCGTGCCGCGTCAATGCCAGACCGGCTGCGCTTTCAGTACTGCGCGAACTGGGGGCGCTTCTCGTCAATATCCACGGACAGCACGACGGCCAGCAGTTGATGGATGAGACGCTGCACCTGTCGTTTCTGGACGATTTCGCCGGTGAGGAGACCGGACCGCTGAAAGAGCGATACCGGGCTGAATACGACGCTTTGCGTGCGACCGAAGCGGAGATCGCCGCTCTCTCCTTTGATGAGAAGGAAAAGCAGCGCCGTCTTGAAACACTGCGCTTTCAGATCGACGAACTGCGCGCGGCGAACCTCCGGCCGGGGGAAGAAGAAGAGCTGAGCGGCCGGCGCACGATGCTCCGCAACGCTGCGCGCATCACTTCGGCGGTCGAGACGGCATATGTCCGCCTTTACGGAGACGACGAATCCGGCGGGGCGGTAAGCGCGCTTGCAGATGCCGCGAACGCCTTGTCCGGCGCAAAGGGCCTTACCGAGGAGCTGCACGCTGTCTATCAGAAAGCGGAGGAGCAGCGCTATGCACTCCTTGATCTGACGGAAGAAGTGCGCGCGATCCGCGACTCGCTCGCTTTTTCGGAGGATGAACTGGATCAGATTGAGTCGCGTCTGGACGCACTTTATCGCTTAAAGCGCAAATACGGTGCGAGCGCGGAAGAAATGCTGTCCTATCTCGCTGAGATCGAGACGGAGTATGCGCGTATCGGCGATAGCAGTGACCGGCTGGAACAGCTCGCGGCATGCCGCACGGCGCAGTATCGTGCGGTGTGTGAAACGGCGCTTGCACTATCCCGCGTGCGTGAAACACAGGGCAAGGCGCTTTGCTCCCGCATTATGCACGAGCTTGAGGCGCTGGATATGAAACGCTGTACGTTTGTGATCCCCGTCGAACGGCAGGCGGAGCAAAACGGCGATCTGATTCTCGGCCCGGATGGGGCCGACCGCGTGACCTTTCTTTTGTCCGCCAATGCCGGCGAACCGCCGAAGGCGCTGAGCCGTGTCGCTTCGGGCGGTGAAATTTCGCGTGTGATGCTCGCCAGCAAAAATGTCCTTGCGGAAAACGACATCGTCGATACACTCGTTTTTGACGAGGTTGATACCGGCGTTTCCGGCAGAGCGGCGCAAAAGGTCGCTGAAAAGCTGTATTCCGTTTCGCGCAACCGGCAGGTGCTGTGCGTGACGCATCTTCCGCAGATCGCGGCAATGGCGGATATGCATATGCTCATTTTAAAAGGAGAACACGGCGGGCGCACCTATACCGAGGTCCGCGTACTTGACAGCGCGGGCAGGGCAGAGGAACTGGCGCGCATCATGGCCGGACAAAATATCACACAGACAACAATCGAAAGTGCGAAGGAACTGATCGATGCCTCCGCACGATATAAAAGTGGAGGACAATGACATGACTGTATTTGAAGAACTCAAAGCAAGAGGGCTCATCGCGCAGATGACCAATGAGGAGAAGATTCAGGACCTTCTCGACAACCACCGGACATCGTTTTACATCGGCTTCGACGCCACAGCGGACAGTCTGCATGTCGGGCATTTCCTGCAGCTTGTCGTCATGAGCCGCCTGCAGAAGGCAGGGCATAAGCCCATTGCGCTCATTGGCGGCGCCACCACCATGATCGGCGACCCGACGGGCAAAACCGATATGCGCAAAATGCTCACACGTGAAGAAATCGACCACAATGCCGAGTGCTTCCGCCGGCAGATGCGCCGTCTGGTCGATTTCGGCGAAGGAAAGGCCGTCATGGTCAACAACGCCGACTGGATTTTGCCGTTTCATTATATGGATTTTCTGCGTGAAGTCGGCATCCACTTTTCCGTCAATCGTATGCTGACGGCTGAGTGTTTCAAGTCGCGCCTGGAGGGCAAAGGCCTTAGCTTTATCGAATTTAACTACATGCTTCTGCAGAGCTATGATTTTCTGCACCTGTACCGCACGATGGGCTGCCATCTTGAGCTCGGCGGGGACGACCAGTGGTCGAACATCATCAACGGCGCCGATCTCATCCGCCGCGTCGATGGAAAGGATGACGCCTACGGCATGACGTTTACGCTGCTCACTACCTCTGAAGGGAAGAAGATGGGCAAGACGGAGAAGGGCGCCGTCTGGCTCGACCCGGAAAAAACGTCTCCTTACGAGTTTTATCAGTACTGGAGAAATGTGCAGGATGCCGACGTAATCCGCTGCATGAAGCTGCTTACCTTTATCCCGCTGGAAGAGATCGCCGATTTTGCGAAGCTGGAAGGCAGCGCGATTAACTCTGCCAAAGAACGCCTCGCCTTTGAGATCACAAAGATGGTGCATGGCGAGGAGGAGGCTGCCAAGGCGCAGGAAGCAACGAGAGCGCTCTTCAGCGGCGGCGCAAGTGCCGATATGCCTTCCACGCAGCTTTCTGAGGAAGATTTCACCGATGGGGCGGTCACTGTGGCGGACCTTCTTCTGAAATGCGGCCTTGCCCCTTCAAAAAGCGAAGCGCGCAGGCTGATCGACCAGGGCGGCGTTTTCCTGGATGATGAAAAGGCGGAAGGCGCTATGCAGAAAATCGAAAAGAGCCGTTTTGCCGGTACAGGCCTGATCATCCGCAAAGGGAAGAAGACCCACCACAAAGTCAGTTTATAAAAAATAGCCTGCGGCTATTTTGGTACACATGTGCGGCGGGTTGCCCGCAGGGCAAGACGCACGCGGGTGAAATCAGAGTATTTTCATAGCTCCTCAATAAAAATTTTCAACAAAGGCGGCATATGCCGCCTTTGTTTTTGCAAAATAAATCCATATTAATAATATATTAAAAAATATAAGTGAAAATTATGGTGAAAACAAAACGATAAACCGAAGGAATTCAACTTTTTAATCATATATTTTGTGTTTTGTATAGTTTCCACAGTTCACTTTGCGGGAAAAGACAAAAAATATGCAAAAATTTATCACAAAATTGTTTACGTTTTCACAATCTTCTGGTATAATAGCATCATCAAGTAAGTTAAATTTTTATCAATCATAAAAGGAGATGCTGATATGAGAGAGATTCTCATCAAACCCGAGCTTTATAAGTTCAAGACCTTTGCTGAATTTGCCAAAGAATTTAATCTTGGTAAAGACGACCTTATTTTTACCAATGAGTTTATCTATACTCCTTTTATGAAGGACTTAAACCTCGAGTGCCAGTATGTTTTCCAGGAGAAGTTCGGACTTGGCGAGCCCTCTGAGGAGATGATCGAGGCGATTTTTGCCGCGATGGATAAGCTGGAGTACTCCCGTGTAATCGCCATCGGCGGCGGCGCGATTATGGATCTCGGTAAGCTCCTTTCCTTAAAGCGTACAGGTACCGTTCATGAGCTTTTCTTCAAAAAGTGCGAAGTCATCCCCGAAAAACAGCTGATCGCCATTCCCACGACGTGCGGCACCGGCTCTGAGGTCACCAATATTTCTGTGGCGATCGTCAAGGACGATGCCGGCAAGACCACCAAGCTCGGCCTTGTTTCCGATCTGCTCATTCCCGGAACGGTCTGCATCATCCCCGAACTTTTAAAGACGCTTCCGTATAAGCCGTTTGCTTCCTCTGCCATCGATGCGCTCATCCATGCTGTCGAGTCGTATCTTTCCCCCTCGCGTGCGACCTGCACATCCGAGCTTTTTGGCGTTAAGGCGATGGAAATGATCCTCGAAGGTTTCCGCCGCATCGGCGAAGGCGGGCCCGAGGCACGCTTTGATTATCTCGAGGAGTTTGTCACGGCGTCCTGCTATGCCGGCATTGCGTTCCTGCAGGCGGGCTGTGCGACGGTACATGCGATGAGCTTCCCGCTCGGCGGCACGTACCATGTACCGCACGGCGAGTCGAACTATGCACTTTTCGGCAAGGTACTTGAAAAGTACAACGCGATTCAGCCCGACGGCAAGATCAGAGATTTCAAGCGCACGATCGCCCGCATTCTCGGCGGTACGGAGGATGCTGCGCTTGACACGCTCGCAGCGCTTGAAGAAAAAATCCTTCACTTAAAGCCCCTGCATGAGTATGGTGTGACGAAGGAAGACATCCAGACGTTTGCCGATTCCGTACTTGCCAACCAGCAGCGTCTCGTTGTCAACTCCTATGTGCCGCTGACGCGCGAATTGATTGTTGAAATTTACTCCGAGTGCTATTAAAATAGAATATACAGAGGAAAGCGGTGCCCGGGGCAGTTATGCCCCGGACGTTCGCTGTTCTGGATTCAAACTGGCCAATAATGGAAAGGAAGATTGCGCGTTATGATGACCCGTGAACAGTATATTGAAAGTCTGAAAAAGCTCAACCTCAAGATCTATATGTTCGGCAAACTTGTGGAGGATCCTGTGGAGAATCCGATCATCCGTCCGTCTCTGAACTCCGTTGCCATGACGTATGAGCTGGCCGGCGAACCTGAGTATGAAGCCCTCATGACCGCAACTTCGAATCTGACCGGTGAGAAGATCAACCGCTTTACGCACCTGCACCAGAGCACGGATGACCTTGTGAAAAAGGTCAAGATGCAGCGCCTTCTCGGTCAGAAGACGGCGGCCTGCTTCCAGCGCTGCGTAGGCATGGACGCGGCTAATGCCGTGTACAGCACCACCTACGAGATCGACGAGAAGTATCACACGAACTATTTTGAGAACTTTAAAAAGTTCTGGAGCTATGTGCAGAGCAATGACCTCACGGTCGACGGCGCGATGACCGACCCGAAAGGCGACCGCGGGCTCGCACCTGCCGCGCAGACAGACCCCGACATGTTCCTCCATGTCGTTGAGCGCCGGCCGGACGGCGTTGTCGTTCGCGGAGCGAAGGCGCACCAGACCGGCATCGTCAATTCGCACGAAGTGCTTGTCATGCCGACGATTTCCATGCGTCCTGAAGAGCGCGACTACGCGATTTCCTTCTCTGTTCCGACGGATACGGACGGTATTTTCATGATCTACGGCCGCCAGTCCTGTGACACGAGGAAATTGGAAGAGAACGCGGATATCGACCTTGGCAACCACACATACGGCGGTCATGAGGCGCTTGTCATTTTCGATAATGTCTTCGTTCCCAACGAAAGAATTTTCTTAAACGGCGAAACCGAATTTGCAGGCATGCTGGTCGAGCGCTTTGCCGGTTATCACCGCCAGAGCTACGGCGGATGTAAGGTCGGCGTGGGCGATGTGCTGATTGGCGCAACCGCGCTCGCCACGGAATACAACGGCGCAGCGAAAGCGTCTCACGTCAAAGACAAGATCATCGAGATGACGCATTTGAACGAAACGCTCTACTGCTGCGGCATCGCCTGCTCTTCTGAAGGCGCGCCGACAAAAGCGGGCAATTACCTCATCAACCTCCTTCTCGCCAATGTCTGCAAGCAGAATGTCACGCGTTTCCCGTATGAGATCGCGCGCCTTGCCGAGGACCTTGCCGGCGGCCTGATGGTCACGATGCCGTCTGAAAAGGACTATAACACCCCCGAGCTCCGCCCGTATATCGAAAAATATCTGCGCGGCGTGGATGGCGTTTCGACTGAGAACCGCATGCGTGTGCTGCGCCTGATCGAGAATATCACGCTTGGCACAGCGGCTGTCGGCTACCGCACGGAGTCGATGCACGGCGCCGGTTCGCCCCAGGCGCAGCGCATCATGATTGCGCGCCAGTCCAATCTTGCGCATAAGAAAGAACTTGCCAAGACGATCGCTCATATCAACGACTGATCAGCCCATATAGGCACTCATGGTTTTCTGTGAGTGCCTGTTCGGCTTGTATGCAGATATTGGCTGTATGGCTGTGTTCCGCAGGCAGACTGCAAACCAGTTTGTTCTGCGGACAGTAACAGAGAAGGGGAGAGAGATGCTTTCCTGCACGGTGAAATTCTGCGGCGGCTGCAATCCGCACTTTGACCGCGGGGCCTTTTATCGCGAACTTACAAAAATGCTGGCTGACGTCGCCGTCTTTACGCCGGCGGAGCCCGGCAGGCACTATGATGTGCTCGTTCTCCTCCATGGCTGCGAGAGCTGCGCCGACCAGTATGAAGAGATCTGCGCTGCGCACCGCATTCTTGTTACCCATCGCGTTTCTTTGCACGAGGCGGCGGATGCAATCCGCGCGCTGTGCCGATAGCGTTCAAACGTCATTATAAATAAATCAAAAGGATGATGCTTCAAATGAAAAAGGTAAGAATCCTTACGCCGGAAGAGGCTGCAAACCTTGTAAAAGACGGCGATACGGTCTGTACGGGCGGCTTTGTCAGCTGTGCCTGCCCGGAGACGCTCACCACAGCACTTGAAAAGCGCTTTCTTGAGACTGGTTCTCCGCGCGATCTGACTGTGTTTTATGCGGCCGGCCAGGGCAAGCGCGACGGGCGCGGCAACGACCATTTCGGACATGAAGGCATGGTCAAGCGCGCGGTCGGCGGACACTGGGACCGCGGTCCGGAGCTCGGCCGTCTCGTTCTCGAAAATAAGATTGAGGGCTACAACCTGCCGCAGGGCGTCATCACCCATATGTTCCGCGATATCGCCGCGCATAAGATCGGCACACTGACGCATGTCGGCCTTTACACCTTTGTCGACCCGAGAAACGGCGGCGGCAAACTGAACGATATTACAAAGGAAGACCTCGTCAAGCTCGTGGAGATTGAAGGGGAAGAGCGCCTTTTATATAAGACGTTTCCCATCAACATCTGCTTCCTGCGCGGTTCTTACGCCGACGAGTGCGGCAACGTCACCGTACATAGGGAGATCGGCTCGCTGGACACCACGGCCATGGCGCAGGCCTGCAAAAACAGCGGCGGCCGCGTAATCGTTCAGGTCGAGAAGATCGTCAAGGCCGGCACGCTGGATCCGAAGCTTGTGAAGATCCCGGGCATTTATGTCGACAGCCTTGTCATCGGCACAGACGCCGACAATCAGCAGTGCCTCGGGCATGATTATGATGGTTCGCTTACAGGTGAATACCGCATCCCGCTCGGCGCGATCCCGCCGGCACCGCTGAACGAGCGCAAGATCATCGCCCGCCGCGGCGCGATGGAACTGACGGACGATGCGATCGTCAACCTCGGCACCGGCATGCCGGAAATGGTCGCTTCCGTTGCGGCTGAAGAGGGCCTTTCTGAGAAAATGACGCTCACCGTCGAGGCCGGTCCGATCGGCGGCATCCCGATGTCGGGCGCGCAGTTCGGCGCTTCGGCAAATGTGGAGTGCATTCTCGACCACAACGTACAGTTCGACTTCTACCACGGCGGCGGACTGGACCTCGCGTTCCTGGGCCTGGCGGAAACCGACGGCGAAGGCAACATCAATGTTTCCAAGTTCGGCACGCGTCTCGCCGGTGCTGGCGGCTTTATCGACATCACGCAGAACGCCAAAAAAGTCTGCTTCTGCGGCACATTTACCGCCAAGGGCCTCAAAACTGAGATCCGCGATGGCAAGCTCATCATCGTACAGGAAGGGCAGAAGCGCAAATTCGTCAAGGCAGTCGAGCATATCACCTTCTCCGGCTACTATGCGAAAAAGACCAATCAGCCCGTCCTTTATATCACCGAGCGCGCGGTGTTCGAGCTTCGCCCCGACGGCGTGACGCTGATCGAAATCGCCCCCGGCATCGATTTGAAAACGCAGATCCTCGACCTGATGGATTTTGAACCGAAAGTTGCCGACGATTTAAAATTAATGGATGCGCGCATTTTTGAAGATAAGCCGATGGGGTTAAAATAGAACTATCCGGCTGATCAAAATTGATAAATTTTTTGAAGGGAAATGGCAGTTATGGAATTCGTTATCGTTGAAAGAAAAGACAATGTCGCGGTTGTGACGATCAACAGACCCAAGCAGCTGAACGCGCTCAATACCGCTGTGTATGAAGATCTTGACCGCGCCTTTGAAGAAGTTGCCGCGATGGAAGGCGTCTACGCCGTCGTGCTGACCGGCGCAGGGGAAAAGTCGTTTGTCGCCGGCGCGGACATTGCCGAGATGAAGGATCTTGACGTCAAGGGCGGCAAGCATTTCGGAAACAACGGCAACAACATCTGCAGGAAGATCGAGAACTTCAAATATCCCGTTATTGCTGCGGTCAATGGCTACTGCCTCGGCGGCGGCTGTGAGCTGGCGATGTGCTGCGACATCCGCATCGCGTCGGAGAATGCCCGCTTTGCTCAGCCGGAAGTCGGGCTCGGCATCACTCCGGGCTGCGGCGGCACACAGAGACTCGCGCGCCTCGTCGGACCCGCCATTGCCAAGGAAATGATCTATACCTGCCGTCAGGTCAAGGCGCCCGAAGCGCTCGCTATTGGCCTTGTAAACAAAGTCGTTCCGCTGGAGAATCTGATGGAAGAGGCGCTTGCGATGGCCGCTGCGATTGCCAAAAATGCGCCGATTGCCGTTTCCCTCTGCAAGGAGCTCATCAACACCGGCGCGCAGTGCGACCTTGACACGGCGCTTAAGATGGAAGCAAACGCCTTTGCTCAGTGCTTCGCCACCGAGGATCAGAAAGAGGCCATGACGGCGTTTGTCAACAAGAGCAAGGTCGACCACTTCAATAACAGATAAAAGCACATGGATATCAAACAGCTTACGTATTTTGTTCAGGTCGCGATCGACGAAAATTACACCGTTGCAGCGCGCAAGCTTTTTATCTCGCAGCCGGCTCTGAGCAAGGTGATGAAAAACCTTGAGCAGGAACTGGGGCTGAAGCTTTTTTACTACTCGGACAAAAAGACGAAGCTGACCGACGCAGGGCAGGAGCTTTTTGCCAAGGCGAAAAAGCTGATCGAGGAATACAACGCTCTGCTTGCATCCATCCATGAAAAAAACGATTTTGAAAAAGGTCATGTTACGCTCGGCATCCCGCCGATCCTGGGTTCCTGCTATTTTTCGGCGGTGCTTGCCGGGTTTAACAAGGCCTATCCCGGTATCACGATCACCATTGTGGAGAAGGGCGCCAACGGCATTCAGCAGGACGTAATGATGGAGCATATCGACATTGGCTTTGTGATCCTTCCGATTTTTTCAAACCAGTTCGATTCGATCCCCATTATCGAGAACAATAACCTCCTCCTGGTGCATAAGTCGCATCCCCTTGCCGGGAAGCAGTCTGTCCGATACAGCGATCTCAAAGACGAGATCTTCGTGATCTTCAATGAGGATTTTACCCTGCACAACCAGATCATATCCGCATGCCGCAACAGCGGGTTTGAACCGATGATTTCCGTCAAAAGCTCGCAGTGGGACTTTATTGTGGAACTCGTGTCGCACAACCAGGGCGTTTCCATCCTGCCGCGGCCGATTCTTGAAAAGTTCCCGAACCCGGATATCCGGACACTTTCCATCGAAGCGGATTCTTCCTCCAGATGGGATATCGCGCTGATTTCCAAGCGGGGAAGATATATGTCGTATGCGGGCACAAAGTTCATTGAATACGTCACAAATGCCTTCAGCACACCGGAACGCGGCAGCTTGAAATGAATGCCTCCCATGTCATGTGTTGCTTTTTCATACTTTGCGATAGGAGCATGAATTGATATAGCTTTCTTGCGATTTTGGCAGGTTTATCTTTCTTTTCGTTGTATTTAATGATAGACTGGGGTTATACATCGTATAACTTATTTGTATTTTACTTGCAGATGGATATAAGTTAAAATTATAACAAAGGACCGTTTTGCGCCCATGCAAAACAACTTGAATAAGGAGTGAAACAGCTGTGAATTTTGATTTAACTCGTGAACAGCAGGCCGTGCAGAAAATGATCCGTGAGTTTGCCGAGAAGGAAGTCAAGCCCATCGCTGCCGATATCGACATTTCTGAAGAGTTTCCGATGGAAAACTTCCAGAAGCTTGTCAAGTACGGTGTGATCGGTATGAACATGCCTGTCGAGTACGGCGGCTCCGGCGCTGACGATGTGGCATATGCCATCGCAGTGGAAGAGCTTTCAAAGGTTTGCGCTTCTACCGGTGTTATCGTCGCGTCGCATAACTCTCTTGCGTGCTGGCCGATCTTAAAGTACGGCACCGAGGAGCAGAAGAGAAAGTACCTTCCGCAGCTTACAGGCGGAAAGATCGGCGCGTTTGGCCTGACTGAGCCCAATGCCGGTACCGATGCTGCCGGCCAGCAGACGACCGCTGTGCTTGAGGGCGATCACTATGTCTTAAACGGCTCGAAGATCTTTATCACCAATGGCGGCGTGGCAGATATCTATGTTATCTTTGCCATGACCGATAAGTCCAAGGGCACGCGCGGCGGCGTATCTGCGTTTATTGTCGAGAGCACCTTCCCCGGCTTCTCCAGAGGCAAGAAGGAGCAGAAGCTCGGTATCCATGCTTCCTCCACGACGGAGCTTGTGTTCCAGAACTGCATCGTTCCGAAGGAAAATCAGCTCGGCGAGGTCGGCCGCGGCTTCCAGATCGCGATGAGCACGCTCGACGGCGGCCGTATCGGTATCGCTTCGCAGGCGCTTGGCATCGCGCAGGGTGCGCTCGATGAGACCGTCAAGTATACCAAGCAGAGAGAGCAGTTTGGTAAGCCCATCTGCAAAAACCAGTTCCTCCAGTTCACAATGGCCGATATGGAAACCCGCATCTGTGCGGCGCGTTACCTTGTATACAGCGCGGCGTATGCCAAGTACACCGGCCAGAAGTACACCAAGCCCGCTGCGATGGCAAAGCTGTATGCTTCTGAGACTGCGATGTGGGTCACCACGAAGGCTGTCCAGCTCCACGGCGGTTACGGCTACACCATGGATTATCCCGTTGAGCGCATGATGAGGGATGCGAAGATCACCGAGATCTACGAGGGCACCTCGGAAGTTCAGAGAATGGTTATCTCCGGGAACCTTTTGAAGTAAACCGTACAAGTACTCAATTTTAACAGGAGGATTCACCCTAATGAAAATTTTAGTATGTGTAAAACAGGTTCCGGATACAACCGAAGTTCGCATCGATCCCAAGACCGGAACAATGGTACGCGAGGGCGTGCCGAGCATCCTGAATCCCGACGATAAAAACGCGCTTGAGCAGGCGCTTCTCTTAAAAGATCAGCACGAAGGCTCCACCGTTACCGTTATCACCATGGGCCCGCCGCAGGCGGACGTCATGCTGCGCGAATGCCTCGCCATGGGCGCTGACGATGCGATTCTCCTCTGCGACAGGGCGTTCGCGGGCGCAGACACCTGGGCGACCTCGAACACGCTTGCCGCTGCCATCCGCAAGATCGGCGATTATGACATCATCTTCGCAGGCCGCCAGGCGATCGACGGCGATACTGCGCAGGTTGGTCCCCAGCTTGCAGAAAGACTGGATATTCCGCAGGTCTCCTATGTTCAGAAGTTTGATATCGACGGCAAAAAGGTCACTGTGCAGAGAATGCTTGAGAATGGCTACGAGGTCATTGAGCTGAACACGCCGTGCCTCCTTACTGCGATCAAAGAGCTGAACGAGCCCCGCTATATGCACATCCGCGGCATTTATGACGCGTATAAAAAAGATATCACCGTCTGGACCTTAAAGGATCTCGGTGTGCCGGCTACCTCCGTCGGCTTAGAGGCTTCTCCGACAAAGGTTAAGCGTTCCTTCAGCCCGGATCCGAAGGGGAAGGGCATGATGCTCGAGGGCACGGTCAAGGAAATGGCGCAGACCGCTGTCGCGAAGCTCAAAGAAAAGCACTTAATATAAGCTGAGGAGGAGAAAAATCATGGCAGTATCTGTATTAAATGAAAAATGCGTCGGGTGCGGTCTGTGCGCAAAGGCCTGCCCGTTTGACGCCATCAAGATCGAGGCCAGAAAGGCCGTCATCACTGATAAATGTACCTCCTGCGGCGCTTGCGTTGAGTCCTGCAAATTCGGCGCGATCGTAAGCGACGAAAAGAAGAAGGAAGCGAAGGATCTTTCCGCTTACAAGAATGTCTGGGTTTTCGCCGAGCAGCGCGAAGGTAAGTTCATGAAGGTCGCTTACGAGCTTCTCGGTGAGGGCCGCAAGCTTGCCGATAAGATCGGCACAGATCTGTGCGCACTGATTGTCGGCAGCGATGTGGAAGGCCTTGTGTCGGAAGCGTATGAGTATGGCGCGGACAAAGTTTACCTCGCAGACGCTTCCTGCCTGAAGAATTATACAACCGACGGTTATACCACGGTCATCAGCGACATGATCAACGAGTATAAGCCTGAAGTCGTCCTCTTCGGCGCGACTCACATCGGCCGCGACCTCTGCCCGAGAATTGCAGCCCGCGTTGATACCGGTCTTACTGCCGACTGCACGAAGCTCGACATCGACGAAGAAGATAAGAAGCTTCTTCAGACCCGTCCTGCGTTTGGCGGCAACCTCATGGCGACCATCATCTGCCCGAACCATCGCCCGCAGATGTCGACTGTCCGCCCGGGCGTCATGGCCAAGGCTGAGCGTACTCCCGGCAGAACCGGTGAGCTTGTGCGCGTGAACGTCATAGTAAGCGCAGATGATATCAGAACGAAAGTGATTGAGATTGTCAAGGCTGCAAAAGCTGCCGTTGCTCTTGAAGATGCGAAGGTCATCGTTTCCGGCGGCCGCGGTCTCGGTGGTCCGGATGGTTTTGAACTGATCAAAAAGCTTGCCGATAAGCTCGGCGGTGTTGTCGGTTCCTCTCGTGCATGCGTCGATTCCGGCTGGATCTCGCGCGATCATCAGGTCGGTCAGACCGGTAAAACGGTCAAGCCTGCGATTTACATCGCCTGCGGTATTTCCGGCGCGATTCAGCATGTGGTTGGTATGCAGAATTCCGAGTGCATCATCGCAATCAATAAGAATCCTGAAGCCGCGATCTTTAATATCGCTGACTACGGCATCGTCGGTGACCTGTACGAAGTGATCCCGCAGCTGATCGAAGCGCTTGACAACGCTGATTAAGCTTTCATTTGTAACAAAGGAAGGACGCAGTACACTGCTTCCTTCCTTTGTTTTTCATATAAATAAGGACGGCGCGT